>NZ_JBZQJF010000070.1:0-15051 GCF_059905295.1 Mangrovibacterium sp. | reverse complement strand
TAGTTGATTGAACGGTGACACATTACCATGTTCAAGTCGGCAGTGTGTGCATAAGCCATGCTTTCAACTGTAGAGTTACCTGAGAAACTTGAGATCAGTGTGATTCCAGCTTCTTCGAACAAGCGCTCGATTTCGAATGCATCACCACCAATGTTATATTCACCCAGTAAGTTAACCTGGAATTTACCAATACGCTCCTGATCAACAGTTCCAAGAACGTGCTTGAAGATTTGGTTGTTAGCGATGTGGTGACCAGCAGACTGAGATACACCACGGTAACCTTCACAACTGAAACCAAATACGTTGATTCCAAGTTCAGCTTTCATTTCACGAGATACAGCGTGAACGTCGTCACCGATCAAACCTACCGGACAGGTAGAGAAGATTGCAATTGCTTTTGGTGAGAACATTTCGTAAGCTTCGCGAATCGCTTCTTTCAATTTCACTTCTCCACCGAATACGATGTTTTCATCTTGCATGTCAGTTGAGAAAGAATAAGGGATGAAGTTACCTTCGTCTACTGCAGGTGCACTCTGGTTACGACGAGTTAACCATGCATAGAAACTACATCCGATAGGACCGTGTACAATTTGAAGAATATCTCTTGTTGGTCCCAATACTACCCCGCGACATCCAGCGTAAGTACAACCACGCTGAGTAATGATGCCAGGAACAGTACGTACGTTTGCCTGAATCTCTTGATCCTTTTCCGGATCGTTAATAACCATCGCCTTGTCGCGTTTTTTAGCGACTTTACGAGGATATTTCGCCAGAATTTCTTCTTTCAGTTGAGATGGATCCGGCAAACCGTTTGTATAATCTTTTTTCTTTACCATAACTTTTCAATTTTATCAAAGGATTGTTGTACCTGTTTCACCAGTGCGAACCCGAACTGCATCACCTAATGACATCACGAAGATTTTTCCGTCTCCGGCAGAGGGTGTCTGGTTCACTTCAATAATCGTATCAATTGTTAATTGAACGTTTTCGTCAGAGACTGCGATGTTTAAAACACGCTGTGGTCTGAGTCTAGGTTCTTTCCCGAGAAGGGCCAATGCTTCAGGTTGGTCATTTTTTGCACCTTCCATTACTTTGGCATCCCAAAGGCCTTTTCCGCGTCCGAAAACTTTTCCTGTTGCAGTCATTGAAGTAATTCCTGCATCAGAGAGAGCCTTTTTTGTCTCGTTCATTTTATCAATCCGGATGATTGCCATTATCATTTTCATAGTCTTGGAATTTTAAAGGGTTATAACTCTTTTGATCCGCGACTAATAGTGTATGCTTCTTCAACCGGTTGCACGAAGATCTTTCCGTCTCCAAAGGCACCTTTAGGCTGTGTTACCGCTGTATCCAGGATAGTTTTGATAACATAGTCTTTATCCTCGTCGTTACATACAATGACTAACATTTCTTTTGGAAGTTCATCGTAAGTAATATCTCCGATTTTAATACCTCTTTGTTTTCCGCGACCAACAACCGGAATTTTTGTTACTGCAGGGAAGCCAGCTTCAAAAAGGGCTGTCAATACTTTACTCGATTTTTCGGGACGGATGATTGCTCTGATCATTAACATGTTCGTGTTCTCCTATTTTTGTTAGTTAGTTAGTTGACAAAAGGGTGGTTTTTTAGAACCAGAGGATTAGTTAGCGATACCGAAATCGATCAACAATTTCTCTAATTCTTCAATTTCCAACGGGTTAGGAATAATGAACATTTCGTTTGCATCAATTTTAGCAGCCAATGTTGCATATTCTGCAGCTTGTGGGTGTTCTGGTGCAAATTCGATCACAGTTTTACGGTTGATCTCAGCTTGCTGAACCATGTTATCACGTGGTACGAAGTGAATCATTTGAGTTCCTAATTTATCAGCCAACTGCTCGATCATTTCTTGCTCGTTATCTACTTTACGAGAGTTACAGATCAATCCTCCAAGACGTACAGTACCGGCTTGAGCATATTTCTTAATACCTTTACAGATGTTGTTTGCTGCATACATCGCCATCATCTCACCTGAAACTACAATGTAGATTTCTTCGGCTTTACCATCGCGAATAGGCATTGCGAAACCACCACATACAACGTCACCTAATACATCATAGAATGTATAGTCAGTTTCGTATTTTGCATCCCAAGCACCTAATTGCTCCAACAAGTTGATTGAAGTAATGATACCACGACCAGCACAACCTACACCTGGTTCCGGACCACCTGATTCAACACAACGTACATCTCCGTAACCTCTTTTGATTACATCATCGATTTCAACATCTTCACCTTCTTCACGCAATGTGTCCAAAACTGTTTTTTGTGCCAAGCCACCTAATAAAAGACGGGTTGAATCAGCCTTAGGGTCACAACCCACAACCAATACGTTTTTACCCATTTTTACTAAACCTGCAACTGTGTTTTGTGTTGTGGTAGATTTACCGATACCACCTTTTCCATAAATAGCTATCTTTCTCATCTTTTTGAATTTTGAGGGTTCAACATTTTATACTTTGCTTCCCCTTATATCCAAACGAGTGCCAACATGCCAAAGAACATACTCACGCAACACCAAAACCATACTTAAAGCATTGTTTTTCTGCTTATTATGCGATTTTATTTTTTTTGGCACGCTTTGGCACAGCTCTCAAAATCCTACATTTATGTAAGAACATGCTTATTCACACACATTCTATGTTGTAGAGCATAATTCCTTATTTTATTGGGCTTTCAGAGGTATCTTCAAAATCGGAGGTTACAAAATTGTCGGAAAGAGAAAATTCAACTTTTCGATCACCGTGCCACAATACAGATTTTCAAGCAGGCATTTTTCCATTTTTTGGCACGAAACAACATCAAATAGCAAATAAAGTATGATTTCAACCTTGATTTTTTACCTATCGCTTGCACTAGGCATCTCATTTCTATGTTCTATCCTTGAATCGGTTATTTTGAGTGTTAGTCTCCCATTCATATATTTAAAGGAGCAGAAAGGTTTCAAAGGAGCTAAGCTTCTAAAAAGGATCAAACTCAACATCGATCGTCCATTAGCTGCCATACTTAGTTTAAACACCGTAGCTCATACTATCGGGGCAGCAGGAGTTGGCTCAGAAGCCACAAAATTGTTTGGGGAGGTCTATTTCGGAATAATCAGTGCTATTCTTACCTTATTAATACTAATCTTCTCCGAGATCATCCCGAAAACAATCGGGGCCTTATATTGGCGCAGACTTTCACTACCGGCTGCTCGGGTTATTCAGGCTTGCATTATTATTACTTATCCGCTGGTCCTACTCTCCGAGTTTTTAACCAGGTTATTTTCCCGCGGAAAAATTTCTGGAACAGTTAGCCGGGAAGAAGTCGCCATGCTTGCTTCCCTTGGAGGTCAAGAAGGTGTTTTCAACAAGCTGGAAAGCAAGACCATTGTAAACCTGATCCAATTAAAAAATATTAAGGCGAAGGATATTATGACGCCGCGAACAGTTTTAGTAGCTGCCCAAGAAAACCTTTTGGCCAGCGAATTCTATCAAATTCCAGGCAACCTGCAGTTTTCGCGAATCCCAATTTATTCAGATAGTCTGGATCAGATCACGGGTTATATATATAAACAAGATATACTGGAGCATTTATTAGATGAAAACAAGGATATACCACTTATTGACAAGAAACGTCCGATTGTAGTTTGCTACGAGAACTTAAGTATTCCGGTGGTTTTCGAGAAGCTATTAATAAAGAAAGAACACATTGCACTTGTTATTAATGAATATGGAGGTACTGAAGGCATCGTTACGATGGAAGACATCATCGAAACAATTCTGGGCTTGGAGATCATCGACGAGCGAGATATCCAACCCGATATGCAACAACTTGCCAGAGATCGCTGGCAAAAACGCCAAAACAACAACAATTTAAAGAAATAGCTGTTCCGTTTAAGGATAACAACTACCCGCCAAGCAATTACACGCAGGTAAAAACAACTATTTAGCACCCACACGTCTTAAATTAATGTTAACCACACAAATTTAGTTGACTTTTGCAACTAAATTCGATTATCTTTGCAGCCACAAGCAATACAGAAGTTATGGAAACAGAAAAACCACTCTTGTATTTACTCGGTCAAACGATGAATCTTGCCAAGCTAAAACTGTTGACAAGATTTAAAGAGAACGGGCTGGAGTTAAGCATGGAACAATTTATCATGCTGCATTTCATTAACGAAAAAGAAGACCTAACCCAACAAGATTTTGCCAATCAGTTTTCCAAGGACAAATCTCTTATAATGAGACAAATTAACGTACTCATCGATTTAAGATACGTGGCTCGAATGCAAGACAAAGCAGACAAAAGAAAGAAGAACCTGATACTCACAAAAAAAGGATACGACGTTTTAGAGTTCGCTAAAAAAATATCAGATCAGGTATCCGTTGAACTGTTAAATGGAGTAGCCCCCGAAGAGCTACTACACTTTGAAAACGTTATAAGCAAGATTCAGGAAAATACCGGTCAAATGGACCATCCATCAAATTGTTGACAAATGCAACTACATATTTATAGAAAAACAAATCCATTACATATCATGAAAGCAATTATTCGAATGAAACAACTCTGTATTGTCGCTGTGTTTTTAGCGATGTACTCATGCTCAAACTCCAATGGAGGCAAGACCGGAATGGCTGGACAAGTAAGGGAATACAAGGTCCTTGACTTACAGCCACAAGAAACAACTCTTTACAAGGACTACCCTACAACCTTGCAAGGTGTTCAAACTGTGGAAATTCGCCCGCGCGTTGCCGGCTATATCGATGAAATTCTGGTTGACGAAGGAGATCATGTAAAAAAGGGACAAATCTTATTCAAGCTGAATGCCAGCGACCTTCAGGCTCAGGTACGCTCTGCTGAAGCACAAGTAAAAGTAGCCGAGGCACAGGTTTCAACAGCAAAAATCAATGTTGAAAAAACAGAACCACTGGTCGAGAAAAATATTATCAGTGAATTTGAACTCGAATCTGTTAAAACAGCCGAAGCATCAGCTGAAGCACAATTAGCTGCGGCCAAAGCAAATCTGGCTAATGCCAAAGCAAACTTAGGCTATACGATTATAACAAGTCCAACGAACGGTATTATCGGGAACTTCCCATACCGTGTTGGTAGTTTGGTAAGCAGCAGTATTACACAGCCATTGACTACAGTCTCGAATACCGAAAACATGTATGCCTATTTTGCGATGAACGAAACTGCATTCTTAGGTTTAATAAAAGAGCTGCCCGGAGCAAACACCAAACAAAAGCTGGAAAAACTGCCTGAAGTGGAATTGATTTTACCGGACAATTCAACCTATGCAAACAAAGGGAAAGTAGAAACAGCAAGCGGTATCGTAGATCCATCGACGGGAGCAATCAACATCCGTGCAGCATTTCCGAATCCGGAAGGAATCTTACGTTCAGGGAGTAGCGGTTCAATTCGCATTCCACAGCATTACAACAATGCTATAATTATCCCGCAAAAAGCGACAATAGAAATTCAGAACAAGACCTTTGTCTACACGGTTAATGCAGAAAACAAGGTAGTCAATACACCTATCGATGTTTTGGCAGGCAACCTGAAAGATTCATACATTGTTACAAACGGCTTGAAAACCGGAGATAAAATTGTGGTTGAAGGCATTACCAGCTTGCGAAATGGAACGGAAATTAAACCGAACATAACAACGCAACAGGCAACTGATAACAACAGCTCCAAACAGTAATTTTTAATTCAGAAGGAACATGTTTAGAAAATTTATTGAAAGACCGGTCCTCTCAACGGTCGTTTCTATCATATTAGTAATCCTTGGGGTGTTAGGGATCGTTTCCCTCCCCATCGAACAATACCCGGATATCGCGCCGCCAACGATTCAAGTATCTGCAAACTATACCGGAGCAGATGCTTCCACCGTAATGAACAGCGTCGTTATTCCGCTGGAAGAACAGATCAACGGCGTTGAGAATATGATCTATATGACTTCATCTGCCAGTAATACCGGTGCTGCGACCATTCAGGTTTACTTCAAGCAAGGAACTGATCCCGACATGGCAGCTGTTAACGTACAAAACCGCGTTGCCCAGGCAAATGCTCTTCTTCCGTCCGAAGTAACCAGAGCAGGAGTAACAACAGCCAAACGCCAGAATAACATGCTTTTGGTGTTCTCGGTCTACAGCCCAAACGGGGAGTACGATGAGACTTTCTTACAAAACTATGCAAAAATCAACCTGCTCCCCCAAATTCAACGTGTAACCGGAGTTGGTGAGGCCAGGGTGTTCGGAGCCAAAGATTATTCGATGCGTATTTGGTTGCGACCCGATGTCATGGCAAGCTACAACCTGATGCCCTCAGACATTACCTCTGCCATTGCAGCACAAAACCTGGAAGCAGCGCCGGGACGTTTGGGGCAACAAAACGATCAAACTTACGAGTACGTTCTTCGCTACAAAGGAAAGCTAAAGGAGCCCAGCGAATTTGAAAATATCATTATAAAAGCCGACGCCGACGGGAATATTTTAAGACTAAAAGATGTTGCCCGAATTGAGATGGGTGCCCTAAACTACTCCTTGACAACGGCTACAATGAACAAACCAGGTGTGGCCATGGCAATCTTCCAGGCTGCAGGATCAAATGCCCGCGATGTTATTATCCAATGTCAAAAGGTAATTAATGAAGCTTCTAAAAGTTTCCCTCCGGGGGTTGACTACAAAATTTTGATGAACACTAACGACTTCCTGGATAGCTCAATTAATAAAGTATTGCACACATTGCTCGAAGCCTTCATCCTGGTGTTTATTGTTGTGTTTATCTTCCTGCAGGATTTCCGAGCCACTTTGATTCCGGCCATTGCCGTTCCGGTATCTATTATAGGTACATTCTTCTTCCTGAACCTGTTTGGATTCACCATCAACCTGCTAACACTGTTTGCATTAGTACTGGCCATTGGTATTGTCGTCGACGACGCCATCGTCGTCGTTGAAGCGGTTCACGCCAAGTTGGACCAGGGAGCCAAGGATGCGCGATCAGCGTCAATATCTGCGATGAGTGAAATCTCAACAGCAATTATCTCGATTACACTTGTAATGGCCGCCGTATTTATTCCGGTAACCTTTATTACCGGTACAACAGGGGTTTTTTATCGCCAGTTTGGTATTACACTAACAGTGGCAATTATCCTTTCGGCCATTAATGCTTTAACCTTAAGTCCGGCCTTATGTGCCCTGTTTTTAAAACCACATAACGAGGAAGAGAGCCACAAAAAAGGATTATCAAAACGATTCTACACGGCCTTTAATACGGCGTTTGAGACGATGACAAAAAAATACCAAAAGACCACAAGTTTCTTTGTGAAGAGAAAATGGCTATCTGCTGGTATGATTGCCATTTTCATTGCCATTCTGGTATTTTTGATGAAAACCACACCTACCGGGTTCGTACCGAATGAAGACACCGGTCGTGTATTTATTGACATTTCAATGCCTCCGGCAACCTCTTCCGAAAAAACAGTTGAAGTTGCACGCCAGGTTGACGAGATTCTGGCAAAGGTTCCTGAAATAGACGGTCGTACGATGGTGGCTGGTTTTTCATTCATTGGTGGTCAGGGTAGTTCTTACGCGATGATTATTGCAAGTTTGAAACCATTCGACGAACGAACAGGGAAAGGGCAGGATCAAAACAGCATCGTTGGTAAGCTATATGGAATGACTGCGGGCATAAAAGATGCCCGCGTTATCATTTTCTCACCTCCTATGGTACCTGGATTTAGTGTAACCGGCGGGTTTGAGCTGAAACTGGAAGATAAAACCGGTGGTGACATCAAGAATTTTGAACAGATTGCTGGATCTTTCCTGGGAGCACTCAATCAGCGTCCTGAGATTCAATACGCTCAAACTTCGTTCAACACCGGCTATCCGCAATATATGGTTGACGTGAATACGGCAAGATGTATGCAATCCGGCATCCAGGTAAGTACAGTACTTTCAACCTTACAAGGTTACATTGGTGGTTATTACGCTTCCGATTTCAACCGCTTTGGTAAGCAATACCGGGTTATGCTACAGTCGGAAGCCTCATACCGTGGAAATCCCGACGACCTGAACAACATCAAAGTAAGAACATCAAGTGGAGAGATGGCTCCAATCACCGAATTCATCAAACTGAGTCGGGTTTACGGCCCTGAAAACATCACCCGTTTTAACATGTACACCTCGATCAACGTAACCGGTAGTCCAAACGCAGGCTACAGTTCCGGGGATGCCATTAAAGCCATTCAAGAAGTAGCAGCACAAACATTGCCTACCGGATATGCTTATGAATTTTCGGGGATTACACGCGAGGAGATTGCAGCAGGAGACCAAACCATTGTGATTTTCGCTTTGAGTTTGATCTTTGTCTTCTTCTTCTTAGCTGCGCAATACGAAAGTTACATTCTTCCGTTCTCAATCATTGTACCGCTGCCAATTGGTATCGCAGGCTCTTTCATATTTGCAAAACTATTAGGTGTTGAAAACAACATCTACCTGCAGATCTCACTAATCATGTTGATTGGACTGTTAGCGAAAAATGCGATTCTGATTGTTGAATTTGCACTTCAACGCCGACAAGGAGGAATGAGTATCGTTCAATCAGCCATTGCTGGTGCAACAGCCCGTCTTCGCCCGATCCTGATGACATCCTTCGCATTCATTGTTGGATTGTTACCATTGATCATTGGTGGTGGTGTAGGAGCTAACGGTAACCGCTCCATCGGTACCGGTGCTGTTGGAGGTATGTTAATTGGTACAATGATTGGTATTTTGGTGATCCCTGCCATGTATGTGGTTTTCCAAACATTGCAGGAGAAGGTCAAAAAAACTGAAGTTAAAGAGATATCTGACATGAATAGTCTGGACTAATCCTCCGGTAAATTGGAAAGAAATATGAAAACAAATTCATTCAAAAATATTGCTTTCGTTCTGCTAGTTTCTGCTACGCTGCTTTCATGCAGCAGTAGCAGACATTTCGAGCGAAGTTCAATCAAAACTGAAGGTTTGTATGGAACCGTTCAAACCGACAGTACCAACCTGGCTAACGAAGCTTGGGAAAACCTGTTTAATGATCCGATCCTGGATAGCTTAATTGCAGAAGGTTTGAGGAACAACCTCGATTTGCAGGCAGCCGTACAGCGGGTTAAAGCCTCAGAAGCTTATTTCAAACAAAGCCGACAGGCTTTATTACCCGGCATTTCGGCACAGGCAGGATACACTTTTGTACGTAACTCAGAATCAACTTACCCCGACGGTCCGCGTCGATACGACGCCTCTCAGATTGCCTTACAGGCTAGCTGGGAAATTGACTTCTGGGGCAAGTTGAACAGTGCAAAAAAAGCCGCTTATGCAGATTTACTCGGCACAGATGCAGGTCGTAAAGCAGTAGAAACAAGTCTAATTGCCAATATCGCAACGGCTTATTACAACCTGCTCGCCTTAGATCAACAATTGGTGATCACAAAGGAAACTGTGCAAACCAATGCTGATTTGGTTGAAACCATGAAAGTGCTGAAGGATCACGGAAGCGTAACTGGTGCAGCCGTTGTCCAAAGTGAAGCTGCTCGTTATGCCGCTGAAGTAACCCTTCCGGACTTAGAGCAACAAATAAAAGCAACAGAAAATACCCTTTGTGTGCTACTAGGTCGTATGCCGGGGACAATTGTACGTGGTAAGTTGGAAGATCAAAAAGTTCAGAGCAAGCTTACTGTTGGTGTTCCTTCGGAATTACTGGATAACCGCCCGGATGTCATGCAGGCCGAATATGCAGTAATCAGCGCTTACGAAACCACAAATAGTGCTAAAGCTTACTTTTACCCATCGGTTACACTAACAGCTTCAGGAGGCCCTGAAGCGCTGAACTTTAGCGACTTGTTGGACCCGGGGTCATTAGCTGCCAATCTGGTAGGAGGTTTGACTTCTCCTTTGTTTAACAAAAGGGCAAACAGAACACGACTCGAAGTAGCTAAAGCCCAACGGGAACAAGCTCTGGCATCATTTAAAAGTACGCTTTTATATGCCGGACAGGAAGTTACAGATGCTTTAAACACCTACCAGGCTGCCGAACGCAAAATTGATTTAAGAAAAAAACAATTAAGTGCTTTGGAAAAATCGGTTGATTACACCAAAGAACTGCTGACATACGGATCGGCAACTTATACAGAAGTGCTGAATGCACAGCAAAGTTACCTCGGAGCTCAATTGAGCAATGTTAGCGATCACCTGCAACAACTAACTTCGGTAGTAATGCTCTACCGTGCACTTGGTGGTGGCTGGAAATAAAAACAGACAAGAAAGGAAAACAAACATTTATAGAGAAGGCATTACCGCATTGGAGTAATGCCTTCTTCTTTTTATTGTTTAGCCTCGGCTTCCTGCGCATCAACTACCGCTATGGCAACCAGGTTGACAATCTCCCGAACTGAACTTGCCATCTGCAATACATGAATAGGTTTTCGCATGCCCAGCAGAATCGGCCCCATAGCTTTTGCTGCGCCTAATTCCTGCAATACTTTATACAAAATATTTCCGGAGCTCAGGTTTGGGAAAATCAAAACATTGGCATCCATATCTCCTAACTTCGTGAACGGAAATTTACGCTGACGCAAAGCACCATTCAACGCATAATTGGCTTGCATCTCTCCGTCAACAATCAAATCCGGATAATCACGATGCAAGATCTTAACAGCCTCACCAGCCCGAACCGGACTTCCTTTTCCCTTAAAAGCACCAAAGTTGGAATAGCTTAACACCGCAATTCGCGGTTCTATTTTAAATCGCCGAACTTCATTAGCCACTAAAATTGTTGTGTCAGCAATCGTCTGTGGTTCAGGATCTGAATTTACTGTCGTGTCAGCCAAGAACAACGGCCCTTTAGAAGTCAACATGACATACATACCTGCAATGTGGTTGAATTCCGGCTTTGTACCAATCACATGAATAGCCGGACGAATAGTATCGGCATATTTTCTTGAAAAACCGGATATGAAAGCATCTGCTTCGCCGGTTTCTACCATCATACAACCGAAATAGTCGTGATTATACATTCGCTCCAAAGCTTCGTCATAGCTCATTCCTTTGCGTTTCCTTTTTTCAAACAAAATTCGGGCAAACTCGGCTCTTTTCTCGTCTGTCACATCCCGGAAAATATCAATAACCGGCACAGCTTCCAAATCCAGTTTGTTTTCTGATTTTATCCGTTCAATTTCCTCATGGTTGCCCAACAAAATGGGATGAGCAATCCCCTGATCGATTACAAAACGAGCAGCCTTCAGCATCTTCGTATTATTGGCATCAGCAAACACCACTTTCTTCGGATTTTGTTTTGCCTTGTTGCAAATCGTCATAATCAACTTATTCTCGCCGCCGAGACGAGCCCCTAATTCCCGTTCATATTCGTCCCAATCCGTAATCGGTTTGCGGGCAACTCCGCTCTTCATTGCGGCTTTGGCCACGGCAGGCGCAACAGTTGTAATTAGTCGCGGATCTAATGGTTTGGGGATGATATAATCCCGACCAAAGACAATATTCTCCATATTGTAAGCCTTTGTTACCAATTCCGGCACATATTCTTTCGCCAAATCAGCCAATGCCTTTACTGCTGCAATTTTCATCTCCTCATTGATAACCCGGGCACGCACATCCAAGGCTCCCCGAAAAATAAAAGGAAAGCCCAACACATTATTAATCTGGTTTGGAAAATCACTGCGTCCGGTCGCCATAATAATATCACTGCGAGCACCGGTTGCTTCATCATACGAAATTTCGGGCGTTGGATTAGCCATTGCAAAGACGATCGGATTGGGGGCCATTGAACGCACCATATCGGCTGACACCAAATTCCCAACCGACAAACCCAGGAACAAATCTGCTCCGTCAAGCGCATCAGCCAGCGAGGAATAATTAACAACACAGGCAAACTGCTTTTTGGTCTCATTCAGGTCAGTTCGCTCTTTGGTGATGGCCCCTTTACTGTCGAACATCACCATATTCTCAGCCTTCACTCCCAACTGAAGATATAGTTTTGCACATGAGATAGCAGCAGCTCCTGCCCCGCTAATTACAACGCGGATGTTTTCGATTCTCTTTTCGGTAATCTCCAAAGCATTCAACAGAGCGGCTCCCGAAATAATAGCGGTGCCATGCTGATCATCGTGAAAAACAGGAATATCCAGATCAGCTTTCAGTTTTTCTTCAATATAAAAGCACTCAGGAGCTTTAATATCCTCCAGATTGATTCCCCCAAAGGTTGGAGAAATTGCTTTTACAACTTCAATCAACCGATCTGGATTTTTTTCATCAACCTCAATATCGAACACATCAATGTCGGCAAATATTTTAAAAAGCATTCCCTTACCTTCCATCACTGGTTTACCGGCCCCCGGACCAATATCGCCAAGTCCCAAAACAGCCGTTCCGTTAGACACAACGGCTACTAAATTTCCTTTTGATGTGTAATGATAAATTTCTTCCGGATTGTTTTGAATTTCGCGGCATGGCTGAGCCACCCCAGGAGTATATGCTAATGATAGGTCGTATTGTGTTTCGTGAGGTTTTGTCGGGACTACCTCGATCTTTCCGGGTCTCCCTTTCTCGTGATACCTTAAAGCATCGTTATAAACAGATTCTTTCATGGTAGTTAGTTTTTGGCTTCTATTCAAGTTACAACAAAAAGAGCATGAAAACCAGAACTTTGATCAGATAAATCTCGATCTACCCAACTGTCTATTGAATCAGATTTTTTGAAATATCGTTCACGCTAATGTGTTATAGCGGTGGTTTTAAAAGCATGGCACCCCCGCTCCCGTAATAACACAATACTTTGATTGAAAGAGTCAGTTAAAATATTCCCGACACTTCCCCGGCAAAAAGGACACGCATGAAAGTCGCCATTTGCATCAACATACAGATACCGGTTCCCTGCTCCGAAGCAGCCCAGCAGTCGCTGATGGAAACCATAAAACACAACAATCGGATAATTACAAAAATCCGTATCAGTATTCATTCTAAAGGCAAACTGACTTAACATCTCCAATTGATCCCTCTCCAGCTGAACATCGACATCCGCAAAACGACCAACCTGTCTCGGCTCCAGGATCCGAATAAAATGTGCCCCCAAACGATGCGCTAACTCTCCGTATTTGGTTAAATTTTCCTCTGTTACAAACTCCCGGGTTGCGCATAACGACAAGCTCACCATGATTCCGGCTTCCCGGCAATTGTGAACGGCCTTTGTTGCCCAATCAAAACTCGAAAGGTGGTTCCGAAATTGATTATGCTCTTCCTCGCGCCAGTGATCAAGACTAATATTTACCCCTTTCAATCCGGCTTTTCTCAACCTACCGGCTTTCTCTTCCGTTAACTTGAAACCGGAGGTCAAGAGCCAGTAATCAACCTCAGAAGAGGTCTCCTGAATCAATAAAATCAGATCCTCAAAACGGGCTAAAGGTTCACCTCCGCTTAACTGAATATGTCGGATTCCTTGTTGAATCATTTTTGTCCTTATCCACCGGAGCTGTTCAAGTGTAAGATGGTCTTTACTGTCGAGATTTTCCCAGTCGTAACAATGACGACATTGTAACGGACATCGGTTGGTAATCCCCCAGATAACTGTTTGCATTGGAATAAGCCCCGAAGATAATTGGGGTTTATCCGGTAAGGTTCGACGTAATTCTCCTTTCAGCAAATATTTGAAGTTTTCCGAGAATAAACCCGGATAATCAGCCACCCAATAATACTTACCTCCCGATTTTACAAATTTCGTGATTCGCGGTGTTCCATGTACCTTTGCACGTAATCGCCCAACCTTTCGCATCTTTCGCACTGCCTGAAAAGGATTCCGACTGATCCGAATTGCCGATAACAAAATCAGAAGCTTCAGACGATACCGAATCAAACCAGCTTTCAGCCCATATATGATTTTCGGCGAACTATGATCGAAATGTGTATTCATCCGTTTAGTTTTTTGCCACCGATTGTATATACTCATTTACAAACTGATTGAAACGGCCGGGCTGCCGGAAAGCAAGCAAATAATCGCGATCGGGTATGCCCGTAGGAGAGCGAAGAATTTGATACCACCCCTTGCTATGTAAGTATACAGTACGCTGATCCTGCTCCAGGGGAGGAAGCTCAAAAATAAGATCAGCATAATCACCAATTTCTTCCTGGTTATAATACTTCCGGTCGTCATTAAGCAAAACTGCCCGAATCTCTTTACCATCCTGATTTAATGCCGACTGCGCACGAATATGTTGACAGTTGAGAACTTCATCTTCCGAATAATCAATCCCAACATAATCTATTTCCCAAAAGAAGTTACCAGCTTCAAGCTTTATCCGCAGCGGGTCAGATTCTGTACCGTCCAACGGTATTTTCAACACATCCTCTTTCATCGCCATAGGACCAGCAACATTAAAATAATCAACATCCTGCCATTCTCCATTTCGCTCTACCGACACCATCAGTGGGATATTCTGGTCGAGAGACCATTGCATTAACTCTTCACGAGATTTCTGACGTTGTTTTTTCATCACCTTTCCATAGGCGTTTCCCATTAAATCCTGGAACTGTCCCATCATATAATCGAGCATAAACGAGTTTTTAGCCCGAACTACCAACTTCGCATACTCATTCGTGTGCTTGTTAGGAAACTCTAAAATTAGTCCATCCGTCAATGGCAAATCACCGTCAATTTCTGAGCTGAAATAGAAGAGACTATCCTTTGCTCCAACCAAATGATTTACCGCTTCGCCTCGAAATGTTAATGCCTTTTCTGCAGTTATCAACTCTCCAACCGTGTGATAAATGCCATATTTATCCACATAAACTTCTTTATCTGCCGAATGATCGAACAAGTACAACTCCATTAAATTGGTATGTTGAATCTCTTTAACTTCATTTGAAATTCTGAGTTCGTAAGCCAAGGGATTTTGTTCATTGGGCAATTTCAGATAATCGTTCCTCTCCAAAGCAGGCTGTACACTTCCACTGTAAATTTCCCCGGTTAAACTATAATGGT
>NZ_JBZQJF010000069.1:0-14497 GCF_059905295.1 Mangrovibacterium sp. | reverse complement strand
TTTCTTCACAGCCTGCTCGTAATCATCGGTCAAGATAATTAGTGAACGTTTCATGTATTCCAGTTTAGGAGAAACCGTTTCGGCTTCGTACACACGGATCTGGTTGAGGTAGGCGCCAGTTGTAACACCACGGATGGCAGCAACTACCTGCAACTGCGTAGTACCTTCGTAAATCGAAGTAATACGTGCATCGCGGTAAATGCGTTCAACCGGGTAATCTTTCATAAAACCGGAACCACCGTGAATCTGAACTGCATCGTAAGCCAACTGGTTGCTGTACTCACTCGACATACCTTTTACAAGAGGTGTGTAAATATCGGCCAAACGCTGGTATTTTTTCATTTCATCGCGTTCTTCTTTCTCCAGTTTACGTTCCTCAGCTATGTGCATGTAGGTTTTGTACATATCTACAAAACGAGCTGTTTCGTACAATAAGGTCCTCGATGCGTCGAGTTTTGCCTTCATCATCGACAACATTTCGTAAACCGCAGGGAATTTAATAATGGCTTTACCAAACTGCATACGTTCTTTTGCATAAGCAAGCGCCTCGCGGTAAGCAGCTTCGCACACACCTACCGATTGGGCAGCAATACCCAAACGTGCACCGTTCATCAGGGCCATTACATATTTAATCAGTCCCATTTTACGCGAACCAACCAGTTCTCCCGGAGCATCTTTAAATACGAGCTCGCAAGTAGGCGAACCAATTATACCCATTTTATGCTCGATACGGCGAACTGTTACACCACCGTCATTCTTGTCGTAAATAAACATTGACAGACCACGTCCATCTTTTGTTCCGGGTTCTGAACGAGCCAGCACCAACGAAATATGTCCATCACCATTCGTAATGAAACGCTTCACCCCATTCAAAATCCATTTACCCGACTTTTCGTCGAAAGTGGCTTTCAGCTGAACAGCCTGCAAGTCGGAACCAGCATCGGGCTCAGTCAGGTCCATCGCCATGGTTTCACCCTGACATACGCGGCTCAGATATTTCTCTTTTTGCTCTTCTGATGCAAATTCATTGATCGTTTCGGCACAATCCTGCAAACCCCAAATGTTGACAAAACCGGCATCGGCACGCGAAACAATATCGGCAGCCATAATATAAGGTACAATCGGAAAGTTCAAACCACCATATTTACGCGGTAACGACATCCCCATCAGTCCGGCTTTATTCAGCGCTTCAATATTTTCAGCAGTTCCTCGAGCATAAACAACATGTCCGTCGACCACCTGCGGTCCTTCAGCATCAATTGATTCGGCATTTGGTCCGACAATGTCGCCACAAATTTCACCAACAACTTCCAATACTTTATCGAAGTTGTCCATGGCATCTTCGTGATCCATCGGGGCAAAATCGAAGTTTCCTTTTTCTGTGAAATTCCGCTCCTTCAATTTGACAATTTTCTCCATTAGTGGATGAAACAGGTGGAATCTCAGTTCTTTATTATCATTATAATAGTTAGCCATTACTTAAGTTTTAGGTTGAATTACTTGGTATTCTTCTTATAATACTTAATCATTTTAGGAAGTACTTCCGCAATGTCGCCGGTAATTACATAATCGGCAATGGCATTGATCGGCGCTTCAGGATCAGTATTAATGGCAATAATCTGCGCCGATTCTTCCATACCGGCACGATGCTGAATTTGCCCCGAAATTCCGCAGGCAATATAAAGTTTCGGACGAACCGTTACTCCGGTTTGCCCGATTTGGCGCTCATGATCCACGTATCCGGCATCGACTGCAGCACGCGAAGCACCAACTTCGCCACCTAAAACTTCAGCTAATTCGAAAAGTAATTGAAAATTTTCTTTGGAGCCCATACCATAGCCACCGGCAATCACAATCGGAGCAGCTTTCATGTTCACTTTGCTCTTCTCCATATGACGTTCGATGATTTCCACAGCAAAATCGGCATCGCTGACATATTTGGCAACTTCCAACTTGACTACTTTCCCTTTATATTTCGGATCTAAAATTTCTTTTTTCATTACCCCTTCACGCACAGTTGCCATTTGTGGGCGGCAATCCGGGTTAATGATGGTTGCAATAATATTCCCCCCGAAAGCAGGGCGAATCTGGTAAAGCAGATTCTCGTAAACTTTCCCTTGCTTTTTATCTTCGTGGTTACCAATAACCAAACTGGTACAATCAGCGGTTAACCCACTGTGTAGCGCCGAGGAAACACGAGGTCCCAAATCGCGGCCGATAGAAGAAGCCCCCATCAAAGCAATTTGCGGCTTTTGTTCCTTGAACAGTTTTACAATGATAGCGGTGTGCGGTAGAGTCGTAAAAGGAGCCAAGCGTGCATCGTCAGCCACATACACCGTATCCACTCCGTATGGGAAAATTTGATTTTCGATTCCTTCAAGCTCGTGACCAATCGCCACTGCTTCTAGTTTTACGCCCAACTCATTGGCAAGGCCGCGTCCTTTGGTCATCAGTTCCTGGCTTACTTCAGCCACATGACCATCTTCGATTTCGCAATATACAACTACGTTGTTCATGATTTTTCGTATTAGCTGTTAACCAATGGTATGACTTTCAATTAACTCACGCATCAGCGTGTCCATGTCGTCATCTGACGGACTGAGCACTTTGGCTTCTTTTGCCTGAAGCACAACATTCTCTACGGTTTTAACCTTTGTTGGAGAACCACTAAGTCCCAGTTCTGCATGATCAACTTCAATATCGCTAACACTCCATTCCGGAATATTCAGGTAAGGACGGTCGTTATATAAATGAAGATAATCTTCGTTTGAATTTTGAAGTTCTGTAACCGTTTTTGCATGCTTGTACTTCATAATCAGTTTCGCATTCCGGGCACGGCAATCGGGTGCAGAACCATTCACGGTCATTACCATCGGCAGCGAACAGCTTACGAGTTCAACGCCTCTTTCCAGTCGACGTTTCACGAAGATTTTGTCTTTTTCGATTTTCTGTACTTCCTCGACATAGGTAACCTGAGGTAATCCAAGTTTTTCAGCAACCTGCGGCCCTACCTGAGCTGTATCACCATCGATAGCCTGACGGCCAGCAATGATAATGTCGTAGTCTTTCACTTTTTTAAGCGCCTGTGAAATGGCATAAGAAGTAGCCAGAGTATCTGAACCGGCAAAAGCACGGTCGGTTAATAATATTCCGTCATCGGCACCACGAAACATTCCTTCCCGAATAATCTCGGCAGCACGACCGGGTCCCATTGTCAGAATGGTCACCGTAGTTCCTGGAAAATTTTCTTTGATTCGCAGCGCTTGTTCGAGGGCATTTAAGTCCTCGGGATTAAAGATCGCCGATAAAGCAGCACGGTTAATTGTTCCGTCAGCTTTCATGGCGTCTTTACCAACATTCCGGGTATCCGGAACCTGCTTGGCAAGAACAATCACTTTAAAAGATCTCATTTCAAATTAATTTTTCGGTTTTATTGTTGAAAATCCCGCTATCGTTGCCAGTATAAGGCTGCCATTGCCGGGGACTTTATTGGTTCTAAAAGCAAGGCTAACAAATATAGCCAAAGCACTTAAAGTTTTCAAGGATATGTCATACAGCAACCGGCAAGCCCCAATTTCCCTTGGCAAGTCGGCCGAACAGAATTTCCTTGAATCTGCCGATTTGCGTTCAAATTAATCTGAAAAACAATATTTTAAATTCAGTTATGCATTTCCAACATCGAAAAAGACGGTCCGAATTAATCCATTCTATTTATAATGATTATAAGGAACACACGATGACTATTGCTATTTGCCCCTATCCTATCCGGTAGCGAAAGCTTCTTTTATAAATAGTCAACTCAAAAATCTTCCAATAAGGTGGGAAAATTGATTTTTGCTCTGTAGTTGGTACCAGAGAGCAGAAGCTGGGAGTTTAGGAAAATCATACCACACACCCTCTTTCAAATAGCAACTTAATCTTATTACAACTATTCCTTAATCAAAGCCAAAAAAGCAAGGGCTGATCTTCTATCCGGCGCAATCTTCTTCTCTTCTAAAAAAGGATAACCTATAGTTAGATGTTATACAGTATCTCTCATAAAAGTACAAGATACTTTTATTAAATTTGTAACAAAACTAATATCAAACTCATGAAAAAAAGAAACACCTTTATTGTCATCCTACTGTGCTTTATCAGCTTCAATCTGTCAGCGCAAAGTAAATTAACACTCCATCCGGAGGCCGCGAAAACAAAAATCAGTAAAGAAATTTACGGGCAATTTGCCGAACACCTGGGACACTGTATTTATGGGGGAATTTTCGTTGGTGAAGATTCGAATATTCCCAACATCCAAGGATACCGTGAAGATGTCATGGGCGCATTAAAGGATATGCACATTCCCCTGCTCCGATGGCCAGGAGGATGTTTTGCAGACACCTATCACTGGAAAGATGGTATCGGGCCACGCCAAAACCGACCTTCTATCGTCAATGTAAACTGGGGAGGGGTTACCGAAGACAACAGCTTTGGAACACACGAATTCCTTAATTTCTGCGAGCTAATTGGAGCTGAACCATACATTAATATTAATGTTGGTTCGGGAACTGTGCAAGAAGCTTCGGAATGGGTAGAATATGTGACTTCTTCGAATGTTAGTCCGATGACTGATTTACGCAAGAAGAATGGTCGCGAAAAACCGTGGAATGTGAAATTCTGGGGAATCGGGAATGAAAATTGGGGCTGTGGTGGCAACATGACCCCGGAATACTACTCCGATCTTTATAACCGTTTTGCAACTTATTGCCATGGCGATTTATATCGTATTGCAGGTGGTCCAAACATTGACGACTACAACTGGATGAAAGTTGTTATGCAAAAAACAACACGCCACCGTCAGTTGGTTCAAGGCGTTTCGTTACACTATTACACTTTTACCAATGCCTGGGAAGATAAAGGCTCAGCAACCGACTTTTCGGAAAAAGGATGGTTCTCCGTATTGAGAAATACCCTCCGCATGGAGGACCTGATCAAACGCCACTCAACAATCATGGATCAATACGATCCTGAGAAAAAGATTGGCCTAATCGTTGACGAATGGGGTGACTGGTTCAATGTTGAAAAAGGCACAAACCCCGGATTCCTCTACCAGCAAAATACCCTGCGCGACGCCTTGGTAGCCGGCATCAACCTGAATATTTTTAATAATCATGCCGACCGCGTTAAAATGGCAAACATTGCGCAAATGGTTAATGTACTGCAATCGGTTATCCTGACCAAAGGTGATCAAATGGTACTGACACCAACTTATTTTGTATTTAAAATGTATGCCGTGCATCAGGGTGCCGAGTTAATCCCTATGAATTTAGATTGTGATGACTACGTTTTTGATGGCCAAAAAATTCCGGCGATAAGTGCTTCTGCGTCTACAAAAGATGGTGTAGTATCAATTACACTGTGTAATCTGAACCCCAATAAAGCAGAGCATGTCGACATTGATTTATCCGGAATGGACGTTTCAACTACGAGCGGACAAATTGTTACCGGTAAGAATATGACCGATTACAACGATTTTGATCAGGATGAAAAAGTAAACCTTCAGAAATTTGAAGTTAATAAACCAAAGAATGGCAAGTTAAGCCTGGAACTTCCTTCAAAATCCGTTGTGCTGGTTCAACTACAATAAAATCCAGTAAAATAAGCGTAAAAAGGCGTCCAATAAGGGCGCCTTTTTTATGTTTTAAAAAAGCTCAGAGTATATTCTTTAACATCTATTTTCATGCCGCAAAAATATCATTCTGTCATACATTTGTTAACACAACGTTACCCAATATTAATTTAAAGTTAATCGACATGAGATATGTTAGCACAATTAGCAAAAAGTCAACCAAAACAACAGTTGATTTAATCGAGTTCACAAATGTATACCGTTCAGTTCACCAGTTAGTAGCATTGAGATCTCGTAACCATAAAGAAAACGAGTTATTCCATGCACACCTAAAAAGAGCTACAGAACTTCTATATCACATAAATCCTGATATTAATCCGAAAATTAGCAAGATGATCAATTTCTCTTTTCAATATTACAAGATAAAGCAAGAAGAAGCATTGGATGGTGATAAAAAGGCTCAAAGAATCGTAACCGAATTACGTCCACTTTTCCATAAAAGTCTTTTGTCACTCGTTTATAGAAACTAGAATTTTTGGTGGATTACATTTAAAATTATAAAAAAAGAGGCTTTCCTTTCCCCGGGAAGCCTCTTTCTTATTTAATAAATCTTACAAACTATATTCTTTAACACCTCAAAACATGATGCAGAAATAGCATTTTGTCATAAATTTGTTAAGACAACATTACCATAGGTTAATTTAAAGTTACGCGTCATGAGATATGTTAATATAGCCAACAAATCAACTAAAACGAAAGTTGATTTAGATGAATTCATCAGAATATACCGTTCAGTTCATCAATTAGTGGCAATGAAAGCCCGTAATGAAAAAGAAAATGAACTGTTTTACAAGAACCTAAAAAGGTGTACCGAGCTTTTACATTACATCCATCCGGATATTGATCCAAAGATCAACAAAATGCTTAATTTCTCTTTTCAATACTATACAACAAAGCAGGAAGAAGCATTGGATGGTGATAAAAATGCAGTAAGAATTGTAAGTGACTTAAAACCTCTTTATCATCAGGAGCTTTTATCACTGCAATTTTCGAATTAAGATTTTTTTTGAGGGTTAACATTTATATTTTATCACAACAAAAAAGAGGCTATCCAAAAACGGATAGCCTCTTATATTTTTAAGCCTTTAAATCTTACAATTTAACATCGGGCCATTGCTCTTTGTCCCAATGGATTTCCCGAATCAGCAATTTGGGATTTCCACCGTCATTCGCATCGTAGCCGTGGAAAACTAAATAATCTTTACCATCGAAGCTTACGACTGCATTATGTCCAACGCCGTGCCAGTTCTTATCACCCTTAAGAACGATTGTACCACCACCATGAGCCATTTCTCTTCCGTCTTTATCAACAAATAAACCGGTAAGTTTTTTGGATCGGCCTACAATCATTTTATAGGTACTCTTCTCGCCACGACAACAATAATCGATTGAGGCAAATAAGTAGTAATAGTCTCCCTTTTTGAAAACAAAAGGACCTTCAATAGCATTTGCCCCCGCATCAACCGAAGACTCACCTTCAGATGCAGATTGATCTGCTGGCCTACCCTTGCGGGTTGCTACGGTTGGAAGCTTATTAACATCTTCGTCCACCGACAATAAATCGGGAGTTAACCGCACGCGTTTCACCCCATCCCAAAAGGAGCCAAAGAACAAATAAGGAGTTCCGTCATCATCCAATATCAAATTCGGATCAATCGCATTCCAATTATCTTTCCCCGGAAAAGATTCAATCACTTTACCATGATCTACCCATTTAAAGTCGGGATCGTCCGGGTCAAGTGTTTTATTGGTTGCTACACCGATGCATGATGTATTCTTTCCAAACGCTGAGACAGAATAGTACAAATAATATAAACCGTTATGAAATGAGATATCCGGAGCCCACATGTGTCCTTTAAAAGTTGGAACAGCATCTACTGCCCATTGAGGAGCTACATCGAATACTGCATTTTCTTTGGTCCAATTTTTCATATCATCCGACGACCAAACATCGATTCCCCAGCCTGTTGCAAACAAATAATAGGTCGAATTCTCGCGAATCATCACCGGATCGTGCACAATGATATTCTGGGCCACAACAGTTTGAACACTTAGCAATGTCATGAAGATCATTGCCCCTAAGGCTGAAACATTAAATATTCTCATTTTTCGTATCCTTTAAGCTAGTTTTTCTTACCCCATACCGAAACACCCGATGCGTTTAGCCCGGAAAATACGATAGTGGGTACTCGAGGCGACGCTTCCCAATCCAGTTCCCTGTCAACGCAAAGTTTCAGGTCGCCAATTGTTAAGATCTTCGTTGCTGCATCATAGGTCCATGATCCGGTAATTGCACCAGAGGCTGTATTATCTGCTGCCAGGGTCAGCGTTGATGAAGTTTGCTGCACTTGGTATTGGTAATTTAAGGTAATAGCCTCCCACGAGCCAACTAAATCTTCCGCTGTAATATCATCTTGTGGAACTGCAGCATAACGTTCAGGAAGAACCACTGGCCAGCCATCTTCGGTCCACTCTATCTTGCGAACATGCCCCATCATGATATAATTACTGTAGGCATTGCCATTGGTATTAGCCGGAAGGCGGGCTTGAGATGTATAAAACCAGTCACCTGTACTTTCTTGCTGGAAAATGCCGCAGTGGGAAATCCCAACCCAACCGGAATGATTATTAAACGCATAAGGGTGTGTTATGATTGGGTAAACCTCTCCTCCATCGGTTATATCATTTCCAGCATAATCATAATAGGGTCCTGTGATATTAGTGGCTCTGCAAACCCGTGTGTTATAGGCAACAGAAAGCTCATCGTAAGCAAGGAACAAATAATAATAACCGGTTGCTTCATTATAAATAATTTCCGGCCCTTCCGAAGCTTGCCACCTGGATCCCGATGTACGTGTATAAATCGGTGTTCCCCAGGTAGTCTCGTCATTAATATCAAAATTATTTAAAGGAAGTCCCGTATCTGTATCCAATTGCAAAGCCATAATACCACTATGCCAGGAACCATAAATTAACCACTCTTCTCCTTCAGGTGTCGTAATAAAGGTCGGGTCAATTGCATTATACTTAAAGTACGCATTCCAATCAGTGGTATAAGATGAACGGCTCCAATCGGTTCCTTTATCAGAAACCGAACAAATAACCATTCCGTGATCTGTCCACTGGTTACTTGACAAATCCGATGTTTCCATCATCCCGATAAATGCTCTCTCAGTCCAGGTATGATCAAAATTATCAGCCGTATTAGCCAAACCATTGCCAATAAAATTATCAACTACGATACTGTAATACATACGATACTTATCACCGACCTTACGCACAACCGGAGCCCAATGACCAAAAACCGGGCTATCAATTGGATCTAAACCAACTCTCGCACGCATATTATTCAGTGTGTCCTTCACCCAAGCAGGCGTTTCAGCCATTGCAGTGCCTTCAAATTCCCAGTTTACAAGATCTTTCGATCTTCTGTAAGGAAAGTGACCATGCCCGTCGAGGGCATTACCATACGAAGCATCTGTGCCGTACATGTAGTAGTAAGTTCCGTCGAACACCACACTCGGGTCGTGCACATTTGCCAGGTTCCATTCAGAACGGTTATCCCACGAAGCTATCGCTGAATAGTCGTCTGCATAAGTTGGGGCGATGTAATCAGGTAACTTTACGGTTATGCCTGTCGGTCCCAAATCATCATCATTACACCCTGCAAAAGCCAGAGCGATGATGCTTATAAATAAAATCGATGAATACTTTAATCTCATGTCTAATATCTTTTTTGTGGAGGAAACTTCCTCATCAACACACAAGAATATGCCGATAAGGAAGTCCCTGATTTTATAGAATCACGACTACTCAACAACTGGATGAACACTCCATTTTGATAAGAAATCAGTGCTATTATCTTCATTCTTGTTTGCCGAGTTACCTGTAAGGTTCGGGTTGGCATCAAGAGTACCTTGATAGATTGGGAAATATTCATGTCCCTTATAATAGTACTGGAACGATGAAGCGCTGGCAGTTTCAGCAGTAAGTTCATCGGTGTTGGCAGTACCGTCAAGTTTATAATAACCATGTTTAACCAACTGATTCAAACGACCTGAATCGTAGAAGAAACCCCAACGTAATAGGTCAATACCACGTCCGTTTTCGCAACCAAATTCTTTTGGACGCTCAACGTTTGCTATTTGCTCGAAAAGAGCATCAGCAGTTGGGAAGTCGGCAAGCTTAAGATCAGCCAGAGCGACACGTTCACGAACGAGATTAATGTAATCGATCGCCGTTTGTGTTGGACCATTGATTTCATTTTCGCACTCTGCGGCACGCAGTAAAACATCGCTGTAACGCATCAAACGAAGGTTGACTCCACAGTGCAATCCAGTCGTAATAGAGCTGTAGATGTTGTTTCTTGCGTTGGTGAACTTCGCTATTGATATACCTCCCTGAGAACTGTTTGATAAAGGAGTTTTAGTTAAGTCCTGTTCATAAACCGTGTTGCAACGAGGATCTCCATCAGGATATGCCGCAGTTTTTTGACCGGTATAAGTACTATACTCATCTTCATAAGTAACCAACGTCCAGTACAATCGTGGGTCCAGACGGCCATCCGTACAGTCCTCTTTTTTGAATAAGTTATACAACCAAGGTGAGCCTGCCAGGTCACCCCAGCTACCCAATTCCTGAGAAGCATAGTTACTTTCTACAGCCTGTCCCTGTGTCGCTTCCGAGCTGATATTTACAGGAGTCCATTCTTCGTCAGTTCCACCTGTGCCATAGTCCATAAATTGAACTTCGAAAAGACTCTCTGCATTATTTTCGTAAGCAGTACCTTCTTTAAAATTGTCACCATAGTCAGCCATCAATTCATAATGTCCGTACTTACCTGCAATGATGTCTTTCAATACAGCATAAGCTTCAGCATATTTATGCCGGAACATATAGGCACGCGCCAAATAACCGGCAGCAGCACCGCATGTTGCACGACCTTGAGCCCATTCGCCACCTTCATCGCGCGATGGCAATATCTCCATAGCCGTTTTAAGGTCTGTTTCTATTTGGTCAAACACCTCATCTTGTGTGCTGTTAGCAGCATACATGGTGTTGATGTCTGAATAGGAAGCATAATCTGTAATCAATGGTACAGTTTGGTAATAGGTAGCCAAGTCGTAGTATGCCAGAGACCGGAGAAAGAGAGCTTGGCCTTTAATCTGGTTATAAGAATCTTCCGACATGGTAACAGCATCAACTTTTGACAATACAAAGTTTGTACGGTTTACGACATGGTAGTTGTCGCGCCATGGCCACTCATCACCAATTCCGATAGTACCCGGAGAATTGAGGTTGTCGTATTCCAAATACCACTGTTGAGATGAGTTCCAAACTTCGTCTCCGCGTACGGCATCCAGAGTGTACCCAACGCGGGCAAATGTACCTTCGAGGCGAATACGATTGTAGCACGCAATAACAGCCTCCTGAAGATCGGATTCGGTATTACCAAAATCGTAGGTTGTCTGATTGTTCGGGTTCGTAACATCCAGTTGTTTATCGCAGGCAGTCATGCCTCCAATAAGTACCAACACTGTTAGAATTATATTTAAACTTTTCATATTAATATCCGATTTTTAGATTACATGTTTAGAATGAGAAGTGTACTCCGAACATCATAGTTCGTGGTGTTGGATAAGAACAATAGTTGTAACCGGGAGTAAATGTACCTCCGGCAAAGTCTACGTTGTAACCTTTGTATTTAGAGAAGGTAGCCAGGTTTTGACCCGATACGTAGGCACGAACACCGCTAACACGACCACCAAACCATTTGTCAGGGAAGTTATACCCAAATTCAACGTTAGCAATTTTCAGATAAGATGCATTTTGAATGAAACGCTGACTGAACATATCGTTAGTGATTGAACCTGACGATTTGTAAGCTATACGAGGCACATCTGTGTTTGTGTTTTCCGCAGTCCAGGCATTCAACAGATCAACGCTCTTGTTGAGTGCACCATAAGAACCATGCAATGTGACATCAACAAAATCTACAGCTTTGAAACCTGCAGCTCCATTAGTTGATACGCTCAAATCAAAGCCTTTATATTCTGCTCGCACATTCAATCCATAATGAATTTTTGGGATACCGCTACCCAGGAATTTTTGGTCTTCATTGGTAATTTCGCCGTCGTTGTTAAGGTCGGCATAAGCAATGTCACCAGGTTGTGCTCCGTTTTGAGTAACGTAATCACCTTGCGAGTTAACACGGTAATCGATCTCGTCTTGCGATTGGAAGATCCCTTCAGAAACGTAACCATAGAATTCACCAACTTCACGACCAACCTCTGTACGGCAGTAGCCATCGGTACGAGGTTCGTTTGAAACGCCCAACTTAGTTACTTCGTTTTTAAGAGTCGATAAGTTTGTAGTAACATCAAATCCAACAGCATGTTGATGATTGTGATAAGCAAGCAGGAATTCAAGACCTGAGTTTACCATTGTTGCTGCGTTCATCGTTACTGTTGAGTTGGTAGCACCGGCATTACTTGGAACTGCTACACTATAAAGAAGGTCTTCAGATGTTGACTTATACCAGTCGAAAGTAAATTCCAACTTATTATTAAACATTCCCAGATCAAGACCAAAGTCAACAGTCTTTTTCTTTTCCCATCTGATATTCGGGTTTACATAGTTTGAAATGGCCGAACCGGTAACCTTGTTATTTCCGAAGCTATAAGTATAGTTTCCTCTCGACATAACATCCATATACTGGTATTCGCCAATGTTCTCATTACCCAATTCACCATAACTACCGCGAACCTTTAAGAGGTTAATAAGCGATTTGGATACCGGGAAGAAGTTTTCACGTTCGAGACGCCAACCTCCTGATATAGATGGGAACCAATCTGTATTATCTGTTGAAGAAAGACGGCTTGAACCATCGCGACGAACTGTTGCCGAAAGCAGGTATTTCTCATCGAAATTATAGTTAACACGACCAATATACGATGCCAGCACGTGTTCGCTTTCATAGCTATATGCTGATGTCGTCGCTGCATTGCTTACTTGCAGATAGTAGGGCTCCGGCATGTTAACACCTGTACCAGTCAGTGTATGATAGAGTTCGCGCTCGAAAGTTTGACCAACAACCGCATTAATGTGACTGCGCCCAAATTTACCATCGTAGGTAACCGTGTTTTCGATAAGTGCATCGCTACTGTTACGATAGCCCTCTGTCAGGTTCTCATTGCTCTTCGACAAGTAGTTTGTTGTACTCTGTATAAATGCAGGTACGAATGTAAAATCCTTTGCAATAGTCTTGCTGTACGACATGTTCAGGTTGTAGTTCAACTTGTGATTGCTGCTCTTGAGGCCAAGCATCGTTATCAGGTCAGCATTTGCAGAACCGGAAGCAACAACACGGTCAACATTTGTGTTCCGCTTGATTAAATTATTTTCGAGCAAAACGTTCGTTACACGCAAGTCTCCATGAATGTTGTCATAGTAAGTACCATAACCGTAAGAGTCGTAATTGTATTCTGATGCAGCCGAAATTTTGTCATCAAGAACCCAGGTGGATTCATCGTAAGCCTTAATGGTTGGAGGTAAAAGCAGCACCGATGCCATTACCGGATATTGTGAACCATATAATCCTTGTACATACTCGTTGGCGTTACTCAGAGCCATATTGTCCTGATTGCTGTGGCTATACACGATGTTTGTTTTGAATTTCAAAAACTTAACATCCATCGTATTGTTGACACGGGCAGTATATCGGTCGAAGTTAGGACCGGCTCCAACCATTGTTCCTTTTTGTCCGTAATAGTCGAGAGCAATGTTGTACGTATTGTTTTCACCACCACCAGAGAGGTTGATGTTATGATTCTGACGAACTCCTGTTTTGAACGCCTCCTTAAACCAATCGGTGTTAACTTTGGCTGTACCGTCTGCGTTGTACAAATAATTTTCGCTATCAGGATTGTATCCGGAAGGAACATCCATCCCGCTGTTATTGTAGGCCATAGTGACGTACTGACCATATTGCTCAGAATCCATCACATGGTACACACCTTTTTCCACCTGGTCAACCCCCATGTAGCCACTATAGTCAATCTTCATGGCCTGGTTTTTCTTACCTTGCTTGGTAGTGATGATAACCACACCGTTGGCAGCACGCGAACCGTAGATGGCGGCAGCAGAAGCATCCTTCAATACCTGAAGTGTTTCGATATCGTTTGGAGAGAAGTCGCGGATTGTTGTTCCCATTGGTACTCCATCGACAACGTAAAGAGGTGAAGTACTACCGAATGAACCGATACCACGAATACGTACTGTAGGGTCAGCTCCCGGTTGTCCGTCAGATGTAATTTGAACACCGGATACTTTTCCCTGAAGCATTGTAGAGATGTTTGAGTTTGATACTTTCTTCATCTCATCAGCGTCGACAACTGAAACGGAACCAGTAAGATCAACCTTGCGTTGTGTACCGTAACCAACTACAACCACTTGATCAAGTTCCTTTGTATCCGGAACTATTTTAATGCTACCGAGGTCAGTTTTCCCTTCAACGGCTACTTCTTTAGGTGTGAATCCGATAAAAGATACAAGCAGCGTGGCATCTGAAGGAACAGATAGCGTAAAGTTACCATCGATATCGGTAATCGTACCATTAGTGGTATTTTTTACGACTACAGTTGCACCGGGAAGCGGTTCCCCGCTATCATCAACGATTTTACCTGTAACTTTTATGGTGCCTGGTTGAGTCATGGTCATCTGGTCGGCATTCCCGTTACCTTCAGCATATGTTGCCGGTACAAGCGCCAGCATTCCCAACAGGATTAAATATATATATTTCATAGTCTTAATGTTTTGATCTTATTGATTATT
>NZ_JBZQJF010000068.1:0-10393 GCF_059905295.1 Mangrovibacterium sp. | reverse complement strand
TTGAAATGACGGAGATGGACGGTATTGATGCCGATCAGGTTAATCTGGTACTCGACTTTGGAGGAAACCCGGCAAATACGGAGGTAACTGTCAGCAGTGTAATTCTGAAGGAGTCGTCCTGTGACAGTTCCGGTGCAATTAGTTGGAATGAAGCTTCGGCTTGTAACTTATGGAATACAGCGACATTTACGAATACCTATTACTATGCACCGGAATGGGCACAGATCGCAGATCCGGAAATGACGCAGGATGGGAATTCATATACATTCAGCTTACCTACTGCTACAACCGATCAGTGGCAGGCGCAATGTTTTTTCAATACTGATATTCCGACCTCTTCTGCCAATATGTACGACTTCCACTGTTTTTTAAATTCGACTACCGACATTGGTAATGTTACCGTGAAGCTTTATAAAAACGGTGACGATAACACGTTCTATTTTACCAGTAATATTTCACTGTCGGCCTATGAAGATTACGAATTTGAGATGACGGATATGGAAGGTATTGATGCCGATCAGGTCAACCTGGTTTTCGATTTTGGAGGAAATCCGGCCAATACTGAGGTAACGGTTAGCGGAGTTATATTGAAAGAATCTTCTTGTACGGATTGAAAAAAATGAAACATGAAAAGTAGAATGTATATATTAAGTATAATCGCGATGATCTTCGCCTTGCTCAGTTGCGGCGACGAAAATGATGATGGTATCATAGATCCGTCAGCTACAATAACGGTGTCAACTCATAATCTTTCGTTTGATAACAATGCCGGTACTGCGACTGTGGATATTGCAGTCACCAGTGAGTGGACAATTTACAGCACGGAAGATTGGGTCACATGTTCTCCGAGTTCAAGTATCAATAGTGAGGAAATAGTTACGGTAACTGTGGAAAAGAATACCGGAGCTTCGGAGAGAACAGCATCTCTCGTTGTCAAATCAGGAAGTGTGCGTGACACCATAACTGTTGAGCAAAGCGGAGATGTATCTGACAATATCGTTACGCCCGACGGTTATTCCCTTGTTTGGCATGATGAGTTTGACGATGCCCGGCTGGCTAATGGTAAAGCTGCGATGCCTGGTTCCGACTGGACCTATCAGGTAGCTGATCCCGGGTTTGTAAATAACGAGTTACAATATTATGTGAATGGAATAACAAGCTCCGGCGATACGCTTGCTTATATTACTGATGGTACCTTAAAGATTAAGACCGCCAAAATAAACGGCAATGTGTATTCCATCCGCATGTACGGGAAACAAAGCACCGGTTGGAAATATGGATATATTGAAGCCCGGCTCAAACTTCCGACAGGAGTTGGTACCTGGCCCGCATTCTGGATGATGCCGGTTAATTTTACTGCATGGCCGGATGATGGAGAAATGGATATTATGGAGGAAGTAGGCTACGACCCGAATGTAATTGTAGGGAGTCTTCACGCTACTAACCATTACGGAGGCAACCCCAAAAGTGGTAGCATAAGTTGTCCTACTGCACAGACTGAGTTTCATAAATATGCGATGGAATGGACTTCTTCGAGTATCAGCTTCCTGCTTGATGATGAAGTGTATTACACATACAATAACCCGGGTACGGGAACCGCTGACTGGCCTTATGATGCTCCCTTCTATGTCATTTTAAATATGGCCTGGGGAGGTAGCTGGGGTGGTGCCCAAGGTGTTGATGAGAGTAGCCTGCCCACCACTTACGAGATAGATTACGTTCGCGTATTTCAAAAGAATTAACTTAGAATAAGGGTAGTATTATAAATTTAATCCCCTGTATTTCAGTATTAACTGATGCAGGGGATTTTTCATTTGCTGAATTAATTCTTTGTTGGGCTTATTATCGAACAGATAACCAGGTCGCCTACGATTCAGCATGGAGTTCTGGGCTTTTGAAGGACCGAAATCTATTCTATATCCCGGACCGCAAGCTGAGAGGAAAAGCAGGATATGGGGTTGGGCTAGGTGAAATGTGTGCATCTAACAAATAGATTGATCAAAATTTTTAAGAGGAATAGACGAGTTAAAATAAATTGGTACCTTAGGCTATTCAACCACCAAAATCTGAGAGAAATGAAAACCGGTTTAATAGGCGCAATGCGCGAAGAAATTCAGTTGCTCGAGCATGACATCGAAAACCTCAAAATCCATGAACATGGCGTGCGTAAGTTTTATGAAGGCACGATTGGAGGCAACGAGGTTGTGATGTGCCTTTCCGGTTGGGGAAAAGTTGCTGCGGCCTCAACCGCAACAAGTTTGATAAATTTGTTTCAGGTCGATCAGTTGGTTTTTATTGGTATGGCGGGTTCGCTAAACCCGAATTTATCGATCGGTGATATTGTGGTTGGCGACCAGTTGGTACAGCACGATATTGACTTAAGCCGCCTGGAAGGCTTTGGTACGTTAACGCCACCTTTTCACAAAAAATTTCGCTTCCAGGTTCGCATGGGAGCTCAACGTCGGGCACTCGAAGCAGTGAAACAGTTCCTGTATAACCTGCACGATAAAAAATATCCCGATATCAACCCGGAATATTTACCCAAAATTCATATTGGCGGTATAGCTACTGGCGATCAGTTTATTGCCTCGCACAAAGGGAAAGAACGGATTCGTCACCATTTCCCGGAGATGTTATGTGCCGAAATGGAGGGTGGAGCCATCGCTCAGGTTGCCGAAGATTACGGTGTTCCCTGCTCGGTTATCCGTGTAATCTCCGACAATGCCGATGATGATGCACATAATTCTTTTGCTCGTTTCCTTTTCGAAGATATCAGCAAGATATCAGTTGAGATTGCCCGTTTAATGTTCGTTTAAAAGAAGAAACTTAGTCCGACATTCCAGCTCATTCCGCTACCGTAATGGGCCAGATTTTGGGTGAATGCCCCTTCGTCGTTGATGTTCGTGTAAATGGCATTAATGTATTCGCTTTGCAGAAAATTCTGAACTTCCCCAAAGACGCTTATCGAACGTTTGTTGCGAAACTCGTGGTAGTAGTTTATCCCTGCTCCAAGGCGGTCGAACGACGGAAGTTTGATTTGATCCGGGCTGTCGCTTGAGTCGAAATTGTGAACCAACATAGGCGCATAACTCTCAAATGAGCGATAATAGTTGATGTTGAGCTCAAAGCCTTTCAACAGGTTGAATTCATTCTTCAGGTAAATGCTGATAGGCGGACAGTTGTCGGAATTGTATCCTTTTAGCGGCATCTGTGATTCGCTCAGCAGTTGGTTGTTGGTATCGTAGACTGAAGCGGTTGCGGTTTTTTCATAGGTCCATTTCCCGTAAGAGACGGAGAGGTAGAAGTTGTGGCGACGCAGGTATGTAATCTGGCTGCTAAACTCGACACCCCGGTGAAATTGTTCCAAGCCGGAAATCAACGCAAACGACTCGTTTTCGTTCAGCATGAGGCGCTGAATATTGACCTGGTTTTGCTGGTACATGGCATAGCCTCGCAGTGAGATGAAGAATCGGCCTGAGTTGAGCACATAAGCTAAATCGCCACTATAAAGATTGCAGTTTTGGGCTTGCGTATTCTCCCAGTTGTTAGCTGCCGGGAAAAGCGCATCGAAGTGGATCGGGGCACTGGAAGCTCCTGTATTCAACCGGAATGAGTTGAATTCATTTAAACGGTAAGTCACTCCCGTTCCTACACGCCAGCCTAATTTGTTAATGGCTTCCGATTCGGCTAAGGGATCCGTACTTAAATAGGCAAATTTGTCTTTGCGTTTCTGGCTTTTCAGGTAAATCCCCCCTTCGAGATAGCTAAAGGTTTTGTTACCTGTATGTTCCAGGTTTAAACTCAGCCCTGCTTTGCGAATCTCAGCCTGGTAGTCATGATCCACTTTATCAGCCTTCTTTGTTTTGGGGAAGAAGCCGGAGGCCAGCAGGTTTTCTACAGTTGTAGTTGTTCCGTTTACATTGGCTATGCTTGTAAAAGTGCTCGCTCCAAGTAAATTGTTGACGGTGCCAAAGTGGTTAGCGGCATAGTTTTCAAAATCAAACGCGACAAACCCTTTTGTTTGTTTATTGAATTCGTGAATTAACTGTGATTGAAATCCCCAGCGTATTGAATGGGTTGCAGCAGCTAATATGGATATGCCGTCGTCTTCAGTGTTCGTTTGTCCGCTATTGTAAGCCGAAATCGCATCAAAATCGACCAGTCCGGTGTTGGTGGTCGGGATCTGGTACGGGCTTAACCCATCCATTGTGCCTTGAGGGAAGGTTTGTGCCTTGTTTGTCAGCTCTAAGAACAGTTGACTTACCAGTCGTGTATGCACCTGCATGTGCCAATGGTGAGTTAATGTTGCCAGGTTCGTCACACCGAAATTACTGTTCCAGCCAAGTGCTTTATTGTCTAAAAATCCCCAGTCGTTGTTTTGTTCTATGCCATAAGTGGCGATGTTGGAAATTGTATCCGGCCTGGTTCGTTGATCGGACTGCCATGTTTTCATGGTATTGGTAAACAGGAAACTGTGCATGTGGTTGAATTCTTTATAAAGATTGAATAGCAATCCGTAAGATTTGAATCCGGTGAAATCTGCAATTCCGTCACCACCTGTACGATCCAACTTCAATGTAAAGCCGATTTTACGGTCGCTGTACCCGGAGTGGACTGTTGCTGCTGTTTTCAGATAACCGTTTGTACCCAAAGCTGCCAGCACATTTACGCCAAACTTTTTGCGTGGCATAAACGGAAGTACATTGATCAGGCCGGTTTGTCCAAGTTCACTCTGTTTTCCCGAGGCCACACCGGTTGTAAATTGCACCTCGCTGGCCCAGTCGTTGAGCCCGGGGTATAGGGCTGTATTCATTCGGCCTGTTTCCGGATTATTTAGGGAGATGCCGTTAAAGACGACTTGGTTTTGGTTCGCTGCGAAACCCCGGACACGGATTTCAGAACTTCCGTAAGCTCCGCCGTTTTCCATCAGGTAGACTGATGGCTCCGAGCTAAAGAGCTGGTTAAATTCAGTAGAACCTGCCTGTTTCAACAAGTCGAATGCCGAAGTGTTATGCACTGCTGCGGGGTGTTTTACAAGGTCAATGCGCGAGGCAATGTCGCGTTGCTCTTTGCGGCCTACGACTACCGGCTCCAGTCGAACGGCTCCCATTGGGGTAAAAATACCCTCGTAGGTCGACATATTATAGAACTCGCTGTAAATGGATGGGTGTATCGCTTCAACCATAAAATCGGCTGGAGGCAACTTCATTCGGTAGTATCCAAAACGATTTGTTACCGTGTATACGCCGGTTCCTTTGAGCTGGATTGTCGCTTTTTCGAGCGGTTCCTGGAAATCTTCCTCCGTAACACGACCATCAATGGTGGCCATTTCCGTTTTGTCTTTATTCTTATCTGCCTTCTTTTTAAAAAGCTTTGGCCAATGAATAGCTTCACTTTGAACCGGAATAGTCAAAATGAAAAATAGCAGTGTTATTTTGATAAAAGGCTGGAATTTTCGAATGTAATTGTTCGTCGTAATCGCTCTCATTCTTTCTGTCATATTTAATTGTATTGGCACTAATAAGTTCTAGGAAAACGGAAGAAATGGTCTTGAAGTATTCCCGATGGGTGAAAATAGCCGACGAGTTCTTAATAAATCTTAAAAAGGCTGTCTGTTTCTTGTTCTTCAGGGCTTTGGCATAGTAGTTGATAATTTTTTAACAACAGTTTTCCTTCACCTAATGAAGCGAAAACTCGAGAAAGAGTTTTTTCATACATACACACAGAGAGACAAGGTTTGAAGGGCAAGCGCAGAGGCGCTTGCCTTTTTGCTTTCAGGAGGTGGATTTCTGTCAAAGCGAGTTAAAACTCTTAATGTTTCTTAATGAATTGGCTCCTGTAGCCTTATTGTGAAGTTTTGGTATGGTAGTTGGTTAATAGATATTGAAACAGAGTTTTTTCATACATACACAGAGAGAAAAGGTTAGAGAGCAAGTGCAGAGGTACTTGCTCTTTTTTGTAAGTTGTTTGGCTAGATGCGGCAAAAATAGGCTGTATTTGAGTCTATCTGGCTTGTGATCATTAAAGAATATTCAATGCAGAGTTCAAAACCTAACCATTTCCTTTGTTTTGGCACAGTAATTGATAAATGAAGAGTAGAGTTTTCCTCAAAGCCATGAAGGAAAAACAGAGAACAGAGTTTTTTTCATACATACACAGAGAGAAAAGGTTAGAAAGGCAAACACAGCGGTGTTTGCCTTTTTTTATGTCCCGCTGCGATTGAGGGTGCCCGGTGTATCTACAAGGTAGGGCAAGTCGACCCTCCGACCAGGGCACGGCCACCCTCGAAGGTGTATTTGGGACCCTCGAACCAGGGTAAAGGCACCTTTTAGGGTGCTCCGTGCACCCTCGAGGTAGGGCAAGTCGACCCTCCGACCAGGGCAAGGTCACCCCCGGGGCTGCCTTTTTGAATTTCAGTCTTGATAATAGGCCCTAAGCGCTTCGGGCTTACGTCCTTATTTAACCTGAAGAAATTTCGGATCTGGTTATTTTCATTCTTGCTGATGATGCACAGAAAAGGTCGATCCGAAATTCGAACCGACCTTTTGTTATCTGGTTGTAGTCTTTTTACTTTTTTAATCCACTGCGTTCGAGCAGGGCATCGACTGTTGGTTCCTGACCACGGAATCGTTTGTAAAGAGTCATCGGATGTTCGCTTCCTCCTTTTTCAAGGATGTTCCGGCGGAATGAATCAGCTGTGGCCTGATCAAAGATCCCGTTCTTTTGGAATACTGAATAAGCATCAGCATCCAAGACTTCGGCCCACTTGTAGCTGTAGTAGCCAGCATCGTAACCACCTGCAAAAATGTGCGAGAAGGCAGTACTCATCAGCGAGCCGTCGACCGGTTTGAGCAGTTCGGTTGGTTTCATCGCTTTAGCTTCAAAGTCCGGAATCGACACTCCCAAAGGTTCTGCTTTGGTGTGGTAAGCCATGTCGAGCATACCAAAACTTAGCTGACGCTCCGAGAAATATCCGGCCTGGAAGTTTTTAGCCGCCACAATCTTGTGAATTAACTCTTCGGGTAAGTTCTCCCCGGTTTCGAAGTGTACGGCAAATTTATCCAGCCATTCTTTTTCGTAGGCCCAGTTTTCGTGCATTTGAGAAGGTAGTTCCACAAAATCCCAGAACACATTTGTGCCCGATGTACTGGCATATTGGCATTGGCTAAGCATGCCGTGCAGGGCGTGGCCAAACTCGTGGAGGAAGGTTGTCACCTCATCGAAAGTAAGCAATGATGGCTTCGTTTCGGTTGGCTTGGTGAAATTGCAGACAATACTAATGTGCGGACGTTTATTGATGCCTTTTTCCAGGTATTGTGAGCGGTAATCTGTCATCCATGCCCCCGATCGCTTACTTTCGCGCGGGAAAAAGTCCATGTAGAACACCGCAATAAAATCACCTTTCTCGTTGTAAACTTCGTAGGGTTTCACATCGGGATGATAAACTTCAATCTCCGGATTCTCTTTAAACTCCAGTTTGTAGAGTTGTTTGGCCAGGCCGAAAATACCCCGAGCGACATTCTCCAATTTGAAGTAAGGTTTCACTTCTTCCTCGTTGAAGCCGTAACGGGCATTTTTCAGTTTTTCCGAATAATAGGCCCAGTCCCAACGTTCAATCGTTCCTTCAAAACCATTTTCGTTTGCAAACTGCTGTACCTCTGCCAGGTCTTGCTGTGCAAAAGGCTTTGATGCCTTGTGTAATTCGTCCAGAAAACCTGCTACTTTGTCCGGTGTTTCAGCCATCCGACGCTCCAGCTTAAAATCAGCATGGGTTTTATAGCCCAGGAGTTTAGCCTTTTGAAGTTTCAGCTTTAATATTTTTTGAATGACTTCCTTGTTATCGTATTCATTATCCTGATTTCCCTTGCGCGATGATGCCCGGAATAACTTTTCGCGCAGGTCTCGGCGGGCGCTGTATTTCATGAAGGGGACAAAGCTGGGATGTTGTAAGGTGAAAATCCAGCCTTCTTTTTCTTTTTGCTTAGCCGTTAACGCAGCAGCTTCGCGAACAAATTCCGGTAATCCGGCCAAGTCATCTTCGTTGGTCAGGTGCAACTCAAAAGCATTGGTTTCGGCCAGTACATTTTGTTGAAACTGCAGGCCCAGCTTACTTAATTCCGAAGTGATTTTTCGATAGGTTTCCTTGTCCTCAGCGCTCAGGTTGGCTCCGTTACGTACAAAGCTTAGGTAGCTGTTATCCAATAAAGTTTGTTGCTCAACAGTCAGCTTCAATTGGTCTTTTTGCTCATGAACGGCTTTAACGCGGGCAAAAAGATCTTCATTTAAACTGATGTCGTTACCAAACTCGGAAAGCATCGGTGCTACTTCCTGCGCAATTTTCTGCATCTCATCATCCGTTTCAGCTGAGTTCAGATTGAAGAATACGCCGCGGATAATATTCAGTCGCTCACCGGTTGCCTCCATCGCTTCAATGGTATTGGCAAAGGTAGGCGTGTCGGGATTATCGATAACAGTCTGAATTTCTGCTTTCGCCTGTTTGATCGCTTCCGTAAAAGCGGGCAGGTAATGTTCGTTTTTTATTTTTGTAAACGGAGCCGTATCATGCAGGGTGTTAAAGGGCTCCAATAATGGATTCTTGCTCATATTCGTTGTTTCCTTATCTGTTTTGCAGGACTTTCGTCAGCAGTTATTTTTTCTTCTTCTTTTTCTTCTCGACCGACCAGCCAAACTTGCCAATCTGTTCTCCTACTTTAAAATAGTGGCCGTGTACATAGCAAATCGGGTCGGATTGTTTGAGACTGAATGCGCCGGTTTCCGGATCGAGGTATCGCTCGTCGGCAATCACATTCACTACTTCCGAGATAAACATATCATGCGTACCAAGGTTCACAATGTCCTTCACCTTACATTCGATTGAAATTGGAGCTTCGGCCAAAATTGGAGCTTTTACAACGGATGCGGGGGCAGGAGTCAATCCCATCTCTTTCCACTTATTCACTTTGGCTCCCGATTTAACACCACACCAGTCGGTGGCACGGGCCAGCTCTTCGGTTGTGAGGTTAATCACGTATTCGCCGGTTCGTTTAATTATTTCGTAGCTGTGGCGTGACGGACGAACCGAGATGTAGCACATAGGGGGATCGCTGCAAATAGTGCCGGTCCAGGCAATGGTTAACAGGTTGTATTCGTCGGGTGTTTCGCCGCAGCTCACCAAAACAGCAGGTACCGGATAGACCATGGTTCCTGGTCGCCAGTCGGTTTTTTTGTATGTTGTCATGTCGGTTTTTGAATTAAAAGCGTAGCCAAAGTTAAAAAACTGACGGGGATGATGAAAACCTCTTGGTGCGAAGCTTTCGATCTGGTGTTGTTAAAAGTTCATCGTCAGACGAAGGCTTTGCAGTCCCGGCTCCAGTTTCAGGCCCAATCCGTCTTTTTCCCGATAGCCACTGTTATAGTAGGCAACAGCATGGCGGGCTTTCTTTTTAAAGGCTATCTTAAAAGGGATCGATGCTGCCAGGCAGCCGGCACCGATGTATGCCAGGTTCCAGTTTGGTGAGCCGCTGTCGTGCAATGATTCAACAATCGGTAGAGCAATTAATACGCCGGCTGTGGAGCTGAGCACCTTCCCGAACATGTAATTTATCGCCAGTGGCTTGGTGTATTGATCCATGTTGGGATCGTTCAGGAAAAGTTTCAGCAGTTGTTCCTGAGTCAGCTCAATTTCACACTTCACATACACATCTTTTGTAAACAACAAGCCTTTGGTGTACATGCCAATTGGTTCGTTAACAACTTGAGCAGTGACAAATGAACTTGTCAACAAGGAGAACAGGAGTAGCAAAAGGCCCGATCTTTTCATAGGCTGATTTTGAGATTCACAATTAGATATCATTTTATTGGGTTAAAAATAAAGCTTTTCCAACAGGTGGGCTAACGGGAGCCTAAAATCGAACTCAGGTTTTTAGGTTTGGACAAAGTGCAAAAAACATACCTGATTCCCGGGAATCACCAACAGGGATGAAAGTAGAAAGTTTTCCTGGCATCTGGTTGTCATTGTTATCTGAAGTTGTCGGGTTGTCCTGGAATTTGGAACTTGAAACTCAGAAGAGACTTTCACAAAAAAACGCGCTAATGTTTAACTGCAGAGAACACAGGGGAGACGCAGAGGGATGGATTAACGATTGCCGATTATTGATTAACGATTGAGTGACCAGTAACCCGCAACAGCCCCTGACCTATAAAAGGGTAACTACAACAGCAACTTGAAACTCGAAACTCGAAACTCGAAACTTGGAACTTGAACGATTAATGGATTGAAAGAGCTGCAATGAGTTAGCCCATCGGGCTTCGACATCAATAGAAAGAACGTCTCACCTCCGGATATCACGATGCCGGGAAACGCGACAATGTTTAACCGGGGATTCGCAGAGAA
>NZ_JBZQJF010000067.1:0-3037 GCF_059905295.1 Mangrovibacterium sp. | reverse complement strand
CTAACGAGTCTGCAGAAAAAGCCCTTTTTGAAGTCTTTACTTCTGGTCCGGCGCTTGGTTGACTTTTTCTACGGGATTACTTGGTTGATAGCCGCATGTTCTGCGGCTTCGGTTTGCCGGTCTTTGGGTCTACCGGCTTTCTTTTGATGGGTTATTGTTTATATTTCCCATTACCGAATAGGCCTTGAGACCTATCCGCTATCGAATGCTGGGCCGAAACGATGGATCTTTAGCAAATTGTGAACGATTGAAAACAGTTTCCACTGAGTGTTAACCTTATTTTTACCACGCATTGTAAAGCGATTCAATTTGAGAATGTGCCGCATATTCGCAAAAACTGGTTCGACGGTTCCAATTCTTTTACTGTATATGGCACGACCTTGTTCAGAATCGATCTTATTTTTCATAAGTTTGGTATAGGTCGCCACATCACCCTTTGTCCGGCCTGTAAAATAAGCCACCTGACGGACTCCATTCCCTGATGGATTCCTCAAACACTTTTTTCTCAATTTACAAGGTAAACAGGCTGATTGCGGGCCTTTGAACCGAAAATTATGCTTTCCTTTGGTGTATGCATTCGATCCGCTCTTGTGAAGACGCTTCCCGGCTGGGCAGATGCAGTAGCTCATATCATCGGCGAATTTAAAATCCTTGGTAGGGAATGTAGAGCGGCTTCCTGTCCTGGCGGTGTTTTCTTTTCGGGTTCGTTCTTTGTATTTATCGACCTCTGCAAATTTCGGGTCACGTTTTCTAAATTGGGTGTCAGCTACATAGGCATCGATGTTTTCCTTGGCCAGCATCTTCATGTTAGCTTCGCTGTGAAACCCTGCGTCCGCGGTAATTTGAGCCTTCTTACAAATTTCCCCTTTTATTCCTATAGCTTTGAAGTTCTCGTTTACCCCTTCTATCATTGGTTCTAAAAGGTCGTTTTCCTGTGCCTGCCCAAAAGCCTCCGCATGGACAATTACCTGGTACTTATCATCCACCGCAGCGACACCATCGTAGCCCTGAATAACCCCCTTCGAGGTCTTCATTTTAGCACTTTCATTGTCGGTAATGTTGCTGTTGATGGGCTTTCCGCTTTTGCCGATTTTATCCTTTTCGGTTTTGAGAAAGGTCTCTATCTTCTCGATACTCTTGTTCAGGGTTTCAATGTATTGTTTTTCCTGTTCGCGAAAATTGCTTTCGTTACCGTCGTTGTCCGTATTTCGATGTTTATTAAGAATGTAGGCGATGGCCTTCTCCATCTTTTCCTTTTTCTTTTTGAAGCTCTTGCGGGTGCCGCTCCATTCCTTGGATGCATTGGACGGCATCTTGCACCCGTCTATTGCGAACATGCTTTTTCCAATCAGGCCAATTTGGTTACAGTATAGTAGAACATCCGTGAAAATATCGTTGACCTGGTCTTTCATGATCGAAATGAAATTGGAAATCGTCGTGAAGTGTGGTTTCGTATCTGCTGACAATGCCATGAAAACCACGTTTTCTTCACAGGCTTTTGCGATGTCTCTGCTTGACACAATGCCTCGTGAATATGCGAACAAGATGATCTTCAGAAGGATAGAAGGATTGTAGGCTGGGGCGCCTGTTTCATCGTTCTTAAAAAGATCTTCAAAGCATGACAGATCAACCTTGTTATCTATCAAATAAGATAGTGTGTATTCGAAAGTCCCTGGTTGAATCTGTTTATGAAAGCTTACCGGCAAAAGTTTTGATTGGCTGTAATCGTATTTCTTGTATTTGGCCATTTGGTTTTTGTCTTCTTCAGGTGAGGTGTCAATGACAAATTCTGAAGAAGTATTTATCTTAAAAACGCCCATTTTACAAGCCTTTTAGCGGTTTTGCTATACTTTTTCTACAGTCTCAACGTGCTGGTAACTTGCCGGGCGCGTCGTTTTGCCCGGTCAAGTTCACCTGTTGGTTCGGTGCGCCTTTATCTTCGAGCACCTGTTTTCCAAAGATGCTCAATACAATAGGCGACACCTTTAACTTGTTTTTCATGACATCCAGCCCATTGACATTCAGAGTCCGTTAATCCTCCACGACTTTTAATGAGAAGTTGCATTCGTTGTTCTATTGTATCCAGGCTTTCCCAGTTTTCTCTTACTGCCACCCTGTGAACAACTTGAAATTGATATTTGTCCCATTCATCAATTGCCCACATTGTCCCGCAGTGAGGACAGGAGTAAAGACGTATCCAATTTGCAGTATCCTCTTGTTGAAGTTCCTTTTCAAATCCCTTTGGCCCTTCATCAAGATAAAATATATCTGGCAATTTAGAACATTGACATATCATCTGTTTTTTACACCGAACGTGCTGGTAACTTGCCGGGCGCGTCGTTTTGCCCGGTCAAGTTTACTAGCTGGTTATATTTCTTTAGGTACAATCTTTTTCTAAACAATTTATCCAATTTTGAATTGAAGATCTAAGGTCAATTTTTCTGTCCCACCATGCTGCTCCGAGCCTATGCCAGGCATTTACTAAGCCACCTTGTTTTTCCCCTGGATATTCTTCTAATAGCTTTATGAAACTTTCACGTAATTCTTTTTTTTGTTCCTCTGAAAGGGAGTTAAAAATTATTTGCGCAAATTCATCTGGGCTTTCTTCCATTAAATCAAAGTCTTGGTGAAACCAGGATGCAAAACCTTTAATTATGCTAATCGATCCGTCAATTAAAACATGTGATTTGATAATTTTATTCATAGCTTTTTGTGTATACAAATCAAAAATATAACGTGCTGGTAACTTGCCGGGCGCGTCGTTTTGCCCGGTCAAGTTTACTATCTGGTTATGCAACATTTAGTGATTACAACGCAAATCATGTGACAGCAAGCAGAATTGCAGCAACAAATATTGGTGCAATCATCAGTTTTAGAGTGTTTGGCTTTATAAAAACAATCATAGCCCTTGTCAGAAATAGTGTGACGAAAAAGAAACTGATTCTCCAAATCATAAGATAAAAATCGTTATCAGGCTCATCGAAAAATTCTTTGATTAGGAAATTAAGAAACAATAAATTTCCTATGAGGAGCAATG
>NZ_JBZQJF010000066.1:0-6525 GCF_059905295.1 Mangrovibacterium sp. | reverse complement strand
TATCAGTCTACAGACTATGAGTAGCATTATTTAAATTACACCCAACGTCTGTGTTAGTGTATGGTACACATATCTTATTAGCTGTCACTTGCGTAACTTGTTATTATCCTTTGTTTTATCGTCAAAAATTCGGTCTGCCGGGCTTTTGACATTTGCAAGAGACTTTTTCAATGTATTCGGATATTTTGGTTTTTAACACCTATAAAAATAAACATAAAATCAATTCGGTTGACATAATCAATTGACCTTTGTTATTCCGGGGCGTTTATGTTTTAGATCATAAAATCTGACAGAGCTTAACCCTTCAGAATGCACTGATTTAAACTGAATTAAAATAGCCGGGAAATGTTAGGGTAAAGTTCGGGCAAATGTGTTAACAAATATGTAATCTGTTGTCAAATAGGTTTCTGAACCAACCATAATTCGCTAAGAAAATTATCTTTGTTTGCGGAAGTTTAGAAAATACCTGAAGAACCAAAAAGAAATTCGAGAATCTGTGAAATATCTATAAATCTAAACCGTAACTGAGGTTACACAAAAATTTATCAACTTATGAGTAGTATATTCATTTTAGTACCAATTGCCTCTATATTGGCGTTGGTTTTTGCCTGGATATTCTTCAAGTCGATGATGAAGAATTCGGAAGGTACTGACCGGATGAAAGAAATTGCCCAATACGTTCGCGAAGGAGCGATGGCTTACCTGAAACGGCAGTACAAAGTTGTGGGAATGGTATTTATTATTTTGGTTGTATTGCTGACCATCATGGCGTATTTCGGGGTACAAAACCCGTTTGTTCCGATCGCCTTCCTTACCGGGGGGTTCTTTTCGGGCTTATGTGGTTTCCTTGGAATGAAAACTGCCACTCACGCTTCGGCACGTACCGCTCACGGAGCTTCGCAATCGCTGAACAAAGGATTGCAGGTTGCTTTCCGAAGTGGTGCTGTGATGGGAATGGTTGTAGTTGGCTTTGCACTCCTTGATATTGCAATATGGTTCTCATTTTTAAACTGGGTGGTCTTTACACCTGAACATATGCAAAGTGGCATTCATTTCCTCGGATTGACGTTTGTACAAGCGGGAACCGACGAAGCCCATAAATTAATCGAAATAACCACTACCATGCTTACTTTCGGTATGGGTGCATCTACCCAGGCATTGTTTGCACGTGTGGGTGGTGGTATTTATACCAAAGCTGCCGACGTGGGTGCTGACCTCGTGGGTAAAGTAGAAGCCGGTATCCCGGAAGACGACCCACGTAACCCTGCTACCATTGCCGATAACGTTGGTGATAACGTTGGTGATGTTGCCGGTATGGGTGCCGACCTTTACGAAAGTTATGCAGGATCAATTCTGGCAACTTCTGCTTTGGGTGCTGCACTTCCTGCTGTTGCCTTACACGAAGCCGGTCTGGATGCGGTAAAAGCAGTAGTAGCTCCGATGATTGTAGCTGCCATTGGTATTATCCTTTCCATTGTTGGTGTTTACATGGTTCGTACAAAGGAATCTGCCACTCAGAAAAACCTGCTGAATGCCTTGTTGCTGGGAACAGGTGGTAGTTCTGTACTTATCCTGGCTGCGATGGTTGTTCTTTCACTTACAGGTTGGGTAACCTGGGGAGTATTTGGCGCTGTTGTAATCGGTTTGGCGGCTGGTGTTATCATCGGTCAGGCAACTGAATATTTTACTTCTGACGAATATAAACCTACCAAAGGTATTGCCAAACAGGCATTACAAGGTCCTGCTACCACAATTATCGACGGTATCGCCGTGGGTATGTACTCAACCTGGATTCCTGTTGTGACTATTGTATTGGGTATTGTTGGTGCTTTCTGGAGTGCCGGAGGTTACCGCGACTTTGCACTGGGTGTTTACGGAATTGGTTTTGCTGCCGTTGGTATGCTTTCAACACTGGGTATTACGTTGGCAACTGATGCTTTTGGCCCGATTGCTGACAACGCCGGTGGTAATGCTGAAATGGCTGAATTGCCAAAAGAAGTTCGCGAACGTACCGATGCTTTGGATATGCTTGGAAATACTACTGCTGCAACCGGTAAAGGTTTTGCCATTGGTTCGGCTGCCTTAACTGCTATGGCGCTTATTTCGGCCTACATGGAAGAAGTTCGTTTGTGGTTCGGAAAAATTGCCGCTGCCGGAGAAGGCTTTGTTTCAAAAGGACAATATATTTTCTACAACGATGTAGCTCCTGCCGTTCATGATGGCATGGTTGCGGTGAAGATTTCTGCTGCTTCTGTTAAAGATTTCTCTGCAGCCTACGATATTACGCTTTTCAACCCAATGTTTTTGGGAGGTATTTTTATTGGTTCGATGATGGCTTTTGTTTTCAGTGCCATGACCATGAAAGCTGTAGGCCGTGCTGCCGGTGCAATGGTAGAAGAAGTACGTCGCCAGTTCCGCGAAATCAAAGGTATCCTCGACGGTACAGGAACTCCGGAATATGCAAAATGTGTTGAGATTTCAACCAGGGGTGCCCAACAGGAAATGTTATTGCCTTCGTTGATGGCTATTATCGTTCCGGTTGTTATCGGAGCCTTAATGGGTGTTGCCGGTGTTGTTGGTTTGCTGGCCGGTGGTCTGACAGCAGGTTTCACTCTGGCCGTATTCCTGAACAACTCGGGTGGTGCCTGGGACAACGCCAAAAAATTCATTGAAAAAGGAAATCACGGTGGAAAAGGCAGCGATGCTCACAAAGCAGGTGTTGTTGGTGATACCGTTGGTGACCCGTTCAAAGATACTTCCGGTCCGTCGTTAAACATCCTGATCAAACTGATGACCATGGTTTCAGTGGTTATGGCAGGTTTAACTGTGACATTGAGTTTGCTGTAAACCCCTCGGTCCCCTAAAGGGGATGAGAAAATAAAATATATAAAGAAAACCATCTGTCGAAAGGCAGGTGGTTTTTTTTTGTTGCCAAAGTGTTTGCGAGAATGGATGATTTAACCTTCCAGCTTATACCTCACAAACCTTGTCGTTCCGAGCAGAGCGAGGAATCTTTAACGAACGATGTAGAAACTAATGTTAGAATTTGCTTTCTTTCTTGAACAAAAAATTCTAAATTCAGTTAATCTAAGAAGAAAATACATTCACTAAAAAAATAAGCTATGGCAGATCTATCAACAACCTACATGGGGGTCAAACTAAAGAACCCTCTTATTCTTGGAGCAAGCAACCTGGTTAGTAAACCTGATGTGATCAAGCAGATCGAAGAAGCAGGAATCGGTGCTATTGTTTACCGTTCACTGTTCGAAGAGCAAATTCAGCTTGAAAATCTTCAAATGGACGAGCAATTGTCGGAGTATGAAAACCGCAATGCAGAGATGACAAGCCTTTTCCCGGGATTGGAACATGCCGGTCCAAAGGAACATCTTTATAACGTGGAAAAACTGGTGAAGAGTGTGAATGTTCCGGTGTTTGCCAGTTTAAATGCTATTTACGAACCTACCTGGGTTGAATATGCCAAAGAACTTGAAAAAACAGGTATTGCCGGTTTGGAGATAAACCTGTACGCCGTGCCGGGTTATTTCGAAAGAACCGGGGAGCAGATTGAAGACAAGCAGGTTCAAATAGTAAAAGCCATTAAAAAGGCCGTTAGCATTCCGGTGAGTGTAAAAATCAGCCTGTTCTATACAAATCCGCTGAATTTTATTAAGAAGGTGGACGAAGCCGGTGCAGATGCGTACGTGCTGTTCAACCGTTTCTTCCAGCCTGAAATTGATATCGATAAAGAGGAATATTTCTACCCATGGGAATTGAGTAATCCGAAAGACCACATGGTGAGCCTGCGTTTTGCCGGTTTGTTGTATGGTAACCTGGAAGGAAGTATTTGTGTGAGCCGTGGTATTTACGATGCCAACGATGTGATTAAAATGGTCCTGGCAGGCGCGGATGCTATACAAATGGTTAGCACCATTTACCGGAATTCGCCTTCGGTTGTATCAGATATCCTGATGGACCTTAACAAATGGATGGATAATAAAGGATACAAGACTCTGGCTGATTTCAGGGGAAAACTTTCACGCAAAAACATGAAAGATCCGTTTACTTATCAGCGCGCCCAGTATGTTGATATTTTGATGCGCTCGGACAGTATCTTTAAAAAATATCCGATGGTGTAAATTACTTGATTGAAATATAGAAAAGGCTGACAAAATTCTGTCAGCCTTTTTTATTCGGTCACTCTTTTATTTTATTCTTCTGATTCCATTGTTTCACGCAATTTTTGAACTTGCTCATGGTTCCCCAAAACAAAAAGCTGGTCGTTGCGCGAAAGGATCATTTGCGGGTCGGGATTAAAAACGTAGCGTGCACCACTGATTTTAATTCCCACAATGTTGGCACCTGTTTTTTCACGTACTTTCAAGTCTCCGATGGATTTGCCAACATATTGTTGTGCCAGCTTTTTACAAGAAACTTCTTCCAGGCTCACATCGTTGGTTTTTTGCAAAAGAATGTATTCAATAAACTCTACTACGTCGGGCTGGTGAACCAGTTTGGCCATGCGTTGTCCGCCAATTCGTTCAGGCATGATCACGTTGGTAGCGCCGGCGCGTTTCAGTTTCATCTGACTTTCGAGTTCTGAAGCCCGGCTAATCACCACTAATCCGGGATTCATACTTCGGGCAGTAAGCACAACAAAAACATTGTCAGCATCGTTGGGAGTGGTGGCAATAAGGGCACGTGCCCGGTTGATACCGGCTTGCTCCAGCACTTCTTCATGCGTGGCATCTCCTTTTATATACAACAACCTTGGATTTTCACGAACCCGGGAAATCACATTGTCGCGTTTGTCCAAAATAACAAACTCCACTCCGTTTTCGGCCAGTTCCATGGCTGCCTGCTCGCCATTTCTGCCATAACCAACGATAATTACGTGGTCCTTCAGCTTTTCAATTGTTTTGTCCACCTTGTACGTTTTTATGTAGTTTGCCAATTCACCATCAAAAACAAAACGAGCCATATTCGAACCCACATAGGCTAGTGTCCCCAAACTCGATATAATTAAGCCCATGGTAAAAATCTTTCCTTCCGGACTAAACGCATGTCCAACCTCTCCAAATCCAACCGTCGAAACCGTTATCACGGTCATATAAATGCTATCAAGAAGATTCAGGCGTTCAATAAAATAATATCCAATAGTGCCAATTGTTAAAATCGAAACCAGCAAGCCGATACCAATTTGGATTGTTCTACTTGAAACTTCCTGAAATTTGTTGTAGTGCTGTCCTGATGAACTCATTTTTGCAGTTTATCACAACGAAGCAACCAACTTCGCTCCTAATTGGCAATTTAAACATTTTTTTGCTTCGCAGTAGTTGTTTTTTAATTGAAGTAGAGCCTGAGTTTCAAACGCCGTTCGGGTGTTCACTCCCAGTGTATTCCATTTTTTAATAACTGAATTATTTTCTGCCGGAAGTTGTTCGAGGAAATCGAGTGCCCGGTCTTTCAGAAAATGTTTATTCTGTTTTTCACCATATACAAAAAGAAAAGGAATTACCACGTTAATAATTAAAATCTGCGTAGAACTTTCACCCAATTCTTTTACCATTCTTTTACTTGTGGTTTTATTGAAGTTGTAATGCGTATCCCAATATTCAGAAGCTTTTACATGAAGTAAATCCCGAAGATCTTCCAACTTGTCGGTTTCAATGATTTTTGAAAAAAGTGCTTCCGATTTTTGAATGAGCGCTGCCAGTTGCGAAATACGGACAGTTGGAAAATTGACGGGGCGTAAACGAAGAAATTTCCAAAGGTGACTTTCGATGGCTTTCAGTTTGTATTTTTTATATAGAAATGAATATTCCTCTCTGAGTTTCAAAAAATAATCATCGCCGAGCAACTGATTATTGAGTAGTCCGGCATTTCCAAATAACAGTGCCTCAAGTTGAAAAAGATTGTTGCGGTGTTTTCCAGGAATGCTAATGGGAAGAGAACGCGCAAGCAATTCAAAAGGAAGAGCATTTACTTTAAATCCGAACATCCTTGCCAGCAGTTGGTAAAAGGTCTCGTTCCAGTCGTTGTTGTTTTGCGCAAGCTTCTGAAGTATCTCTTCAGTTTTGCTTTCCAGTCGTTCGATCATCAGCCGGTTGAACCCAAGTTGAAGCAGAATTGGATCAACTTTTTTAAACTCACTTTCGCAGGGAATCCAGGTTTTCGACTCCAGTAGGCGGTGGTAATTTTGCGCCAGTTTATCAGGATATTGTAAGGTGAGTGCAGGGAAAGAATCTCCGTTGGTGCTTCTGATCTCCATATCGGCATTTTCAACCACATGCAAAATTACATTATCGTAAGCTTTGTCATTTTGATGTTGGTGTTTCATCCAGTCGGAAGCGTTTTGATGAATTTCAACATTGCCGGCCCAAATCGTATCTTCAATTTTAATACGGGCATTAAAAAAATCGGGTCCGGAATCAGTGTTTCGTCTTCCTGGATCGATAATTTCAAGGGGTTCTCCTGACTGTGTTTTCAACTCGTATGAATAAAAAAGGCGATGTTCCCAGATGTGTT
>NZ_JBZQJF010000065.1:0-7410 GCF_059905295.1 Mangrovibacterium sp. | reverse complement strand
CTTCGGGGCCAGGTGGCACCACCGGTAGGGAACGATGCAAATCGTTCCCTTTTTTTGTTTTAGTTGAGAACGCGAAAATATTTTTTGAACGAAAATGCAAAAGGATTCGTAACTCTAAATTTTTCTACTATATTTGCGACCGCAATTACGAAAAATCGCAGTTGCATACCAACGGTGCCATAGCTCAGTTGGTAGAGCAATGGACTGAAAATCCATGTGTCCCTGGTTCGATTCCAGGTGGCACCACCGGAAGGGAACGATTAAAATCGTTCCCTTTTTTGTTTTTGATAAAGAAGATTAGAAATCGTACATCTATCATAGATCGAAGCTGGAAAAGCAGTTGGTTGTTGATTTGCTTTTAAGATTCAAAACTTAATGTGCTGGTTCCATCGAAGGGAATGATGGACCCCGGATTTTTATGCAAGTTATTAGGCGGTAGACTAAAACGATGATGCCATTCCAGGACCCGCAATTACTCAGCGAACTTCCGCAATTACTCAGCGAACTGCTGCAATTACTCAGCGAACTGCCGCAGTAGCTTCGCGAACTTTCGCAGTTGGTCCGCGAACTGCTGCAGTTACTCAGCGAACAGCTGCAGTTGGTCCGCGAACAGCCGCAGTAGCTCAGCGAACTGCTGCAATTGCTCAGCGAACAGCCGCAGTAGCTTCGCGAACTTGACATTACCTAATGTTTGGTAGGGGGCACTTATAAACTATTTTAACATCCCTTTGCAGGCGTTAACGCAGGCAGGTTGTATCTTTGTTTCATACAATAGGGACAACAATTAAGAAGTTTTTTTTCATAGAGATAGGTTTGGTTAAGTGAGAAAAGGATGGTAGAGGCCATCCTTTCTTTTTTGTGCTAATTTGTTTTGTTGATTACTCCATCGAGATATTGAATTTGGGCTTCCATCTGACTAACCAGCTTCCCTTCCTGTTTGTTTTTTTCTTTTGATGCTCTTAATTCCAATAACCCTTTGTCAATATCTTTTGCAACTGCGGTGGACCAGGCGGCTGCCACATCCCTAAATTCGAGTATTAGCTGGGTTCCTTTTTCAAAATTTTCGAGCTTGTTAACATGACCCAGGTACTCCATGAAATTTTTATAGCTTCTACCTTTATCATATATACTCCCCTGATCAAGTTGTGCATAAATCTCATCAAAGTCGTCATCCGTTTTAGTCAAAAAGTCGGCTCGTTCAACAGCTCTGGCCAAAAATCCCATTGCATCTTTCTTTAGTTTGGGTAATGATTTCAGGGCTTCTGTTGGATCCAGATCCAGAAGGGCGTTATAGGCTGCACCGGCAACACTGTACGACGAGTCGGTCAGATATTCGGTGAACAGGTTTTCGTATTTGCCATTTTTGCGTGATCCCAAAACATTTAATGCTGTAGCGCGAATGATTTTTTTCGGATCATTTTTGACCATATCCTCCACTTGGGTAAGCAGTTCTTCAGAAGGATCGCTGTCCTCCAGTTTGGTCAGTATCGTTCCTCTTATGCGATAATTCTGATCCTTTAGAGCAGTTTGAAGAAAAGCTGTTACGCCAGTGCTATCGAGTGGTTGCATTAGAGCAAAATCAACTGCTTCCCTTCTGTCTAGGTAATTTTGAGCATGTTGATATTGAAATACAAATTCATCAAAAGACTTATGGTCGTTTTTGTCGGCGAGTAAAGCTTTTTTTGCATCAAAATTGACCAAGTCCGGTTTGTTTTCGACATAAAAGCGAAGGGTGTCATCTTTATTCTCGATCCAGCGGAAATAATGTTGAGTTTGTCCTCCCTCGTAAATATCGATCCATACCGGCAGTTTGAAGATTTGGCTTGTTTGCTTTTGTTCCACATAGACTAATTCCTGTTTGCTTGCTTTGTCATAATGATAGTTGATATCAAGTCGGGGATGGCCCACACCATAATACCATTCGTTGAAAAACCAGGCCAGGTCTTTCCCACTGACATCTTCGCATGCTTGTTGCAGTTTTCGGGCATTGCCTGTACCAAATCGGTTTCGCTCCAAGTAGGTTTGCAGGGATTTGTAAAACGCTTTTTCCCCCAAAAAGTCGCGCAGCATATATAAAATGGCTCCACCTTTATTATAGCTCACCAGGTCGAAAACGTCTTCGCGATTGGCATAGTGGTAGCGAACCAGTGGCTTTATCGTATCGTTGCTGTTGGATTGGTACCGGCTTTTGCTGGCATAAGCATAACCCATTCCTTCGTCTTTCCCGTAGCGATGCTCCATCCACATAATCTCGCTGAAGTCGGCAAAACTTTCGTTTACTGTAATGTTGCTCCAGCTTTCGCAAGTTACCAAGTCGCCAAACCACTGATGAAAAAGCTCATGTGCAATAACGGGTTCCCAGTCATTGCCATCGGTTAATTGGCGGGCATTTAAACGGGCTCGGTCGCCATGCAGTGTCGAGGTTGTATTTTCCATAGCACCGCTGACAAAGTCCCGACCGGTTATTTGTGAATATTTAACCCAAGGATAGTCAACTCCAAGTTTTTGAGAAAAATAGGCTATCATTGCCGGAGTTTCGCCAAATGTTTGAAGCGCCTGATCCTTGTAGGGTTTCTCTACATAGTACGAAACCTCTTTTCCTTCGTAGGGTTTATCTTTTACAATCGCATAGTCGCCAATGCCCATGAAGAAAAGATAAGGCGCATGGGGTTGCTTCATCTCCCAACGGTCGGTTCGGGTGCCGTCGTTATTCGTTTCTGAAGAGGTCATCAGCCCGTTGCTTAGTGTAACGTATTGCTTGGGAACTGTTAGCGTGAATTCGGTTGTTGCTTTCTGGTTGGGTTTGTCGATAATTGGGATCCAGCCACTGTTGCTTTCGGTTTCTCCTTGTGTCCAGATTTGTATCGGTTTCTTTGGATCTTCTCCGGTTGGATTGATGAAATAAAGTCCTTTGGCTTCGGTGATAGCCATACTTCCGGCTTCCTTTATTTTATTTGGGTTGGCCGTATATTCGATGTAGAGGTTGTAGTTTTCGTTTGCAGTAAACGTTCGTCCCAGGTGGATGGTTAACTGAAGACTGTCGTAACGAAAGTTGAGTGATGTATTTTGCTTTTTTTCAATCAATTGTACCGTGTGTATATCCATGCTTTTAGCATCTAGCACCACGCTGTCCACCGGGTAGATATGCGGTTTGAGGGTTAACCACTCTTTCCCGATTAGTTGTGCCTTGGAGTAATTAAAGTGAGCATCGAGCTTCACATGTACCATGTCGTTTACTTTTTCCGGAGTTGCCCGGTAGTTTGTTTCCCAATCTTCGATGGGTGAAATGTGCTGACTGAAACCACTGGAAATACCCCAAAGTAGGATGGCTAATAACAGCGAAATTTTTTTCATACGATATCCATTTATGCGGTGATAGATCATGATTGTCCCCGGTATCTATTCGGTCTGTTTCCCGGAGTATTGATTCGATTGTCTTGATGTAGAATAACATCAAACTAATCTCTCTGGTTCAGTATGTTATTGAGTTGGAGATTTATCAGATCATCAAAAGAAAGAGAATCTGGGCATGCTCTACGGTTTCTTGGGTAATGGTAGGTGAAGGTGGAATGCTAAAGTCAGGAACTCAATGAATAGATCCCGGGGACGTGTTTTGTGGTTGGAGACCTTGGTGCCCACAAGTGTTCAGACTGGAGACGGTAGATAAAAACCGGATTAAATTCGGTTCAGTTGATGTTGTTGGTATGCTCTTTATGAATGCGCGAAATGAGCAAAATCACATTATATTTGTTCCTTGATTCCTGATTGAGCGGATGAATGTTCGCTGGCGGCAACTGTATAGGATGCAATGGCTGGTTGTTGAAGGGGTTTTGAATTATAAAATGTGTATGTATTAAAGCTTGAATGAATGAAGTATTTTTTCCTGGTATTGCTTTTCGGTGTGCTTTTGTTTTTCTCGTTTTTAGGTGGAACCAGCGTTTTTCAGGTGGCCGAAGCGCGTAATGCTGAATGCGCCCGAGAGATGATGGAAAACAAAGAATGGGTTGTACCGACCTTCAACGGGGAACTGCGAACCGATAAACCAGCACTTGAGTATTATGGAATGATGGTTGGTTATTGGCTGCTGGGAGTTAACGAAGCCGGAGCCCGGTTGTTTTCTGCCTTGTGTGGTTTGTTGGTGGTGCTGGCGACCTTTTGGATTGCCCGTCGGCATTGGAGCGAAAAGGCAGCCTTTTGGTCCTCGCTTGTTTTGTTGTCTTCTATGCATGTTATTATTCAGTTTCGACTGGCAACTCCCGATCCGTACCTTATTCTTTGCCACACGCTGTCTATCTACTTCTTTTTCGAAGGATGGCATTCGCGTCGTTGGAAATGGTTTGCAGCCATGTATATTTTCCTTGGGTTGGGCATTTTTGCCAAAGGACCGGTAGGGTTATTATTGCCGGGCTTGACCTTTTTACTGTTCATGCTTAGTACTAAAACCTTGACATGGAAACGCCTGTTGGAACTTAAGCCGTGGTGGGGTGCTTTGTTGATTGCTGTGGTGGCTGTCCCCTGGTATTATGCCGTCCATGTCAAAACCGGAGGTGAATGGACCCGTGCCTTCTTCCTGGAACATAACCTGAATCGTTTTGATGAGGGACTGAGAGGACACCGTGGCCCCTTTGTAATGCCGTTCCTCTTTTTGATGGGGGGCTTATTACCGTTTTCTGTTTTTGCGATTCGAGCTTCCAAGAGTGCTTGGCAACAACGGAAAAATAACCCGCTTCTATTGATGGCTGCCCTGTCGGCTATTGTTATTGCTGTTTTTTATGCTTTTTCGCAAACTAAATTGATCAATTATACGGCGCCGGCCTATCCCTTTTTGGGACTGCTGATCGGTGGTTTTATTGCCGGACTTAGAAACGATGTCGAGGCGTTGCGCAAATCACGAATTGAAATTTTCATCATGGCTTTCCTTGCCATCCTTATGCCGGTTGGTGTATTCTTTTTCGTTAAAAATACCCCGCCTTTGCAAAATATTGGGTGGATTTCCTGGTTTATGGCCTTGTTGCCGGTTGGAGCTGTCATCTCGCTGGTGTTGCGGCGGAAATCGACTGAATACAGCTTGCTTGCCATCTCCGCTGCTTTTATGCTTACAACAGTTCTTATTCTTTGGAAGCCTTTCCAGATCATCGATGATCAGTCTCCAATTCAGAAATACGGACAAGTGGTAAGCCAGCATAAAGAAGTGGTTGCTTTTAAGGATTTCGATCATGCTTTTGCTTTTTACGCGCAGAAGCGGATTCCTGTTTTTCAAACAGAACAGGAATTGGACGACTTCCTGGCCAAACATGACGACGTGCTGGTGCTGAGTCGGGACCGCGATTTGAGCTATATGGATACCATTCCAAATTTGCATTGTATTGGAGTGGGGCGTGATCTGTTTAGCCGTCGCTCAAGTGGAGTGTATGTCAAGCCTTGAAAAATAACTATTTATAACTTTTATATCGACCGTGCTTGGCGTTTTTATCACTGTTAAAGGTGATTGCGCTATAGGTCGAATTTTATGTCGTATAAAACTATTTTGGAACAAGCACTATTGTTCCATTTTTCCTATCTTTAAAGTACTGAAGGGACTTTCCCGAATTGCGGTTCTCAATATATTATCTCAAGTAGTGTTATGGTGGATTCGATGATATGCCGAATGCTTCTTAATTGATTAAGGCTGCATGAAACGTTTTGGGTAAAATTGAGCTTCGGAACAAAACTAAAAAAACCTAACTATGACAGAGCTAATGGACGAAGATGGAGGTGTTATCCTTACTCAGGATGACTTAGATAACAGCATGTTGTTTGAAGTCGCTTGGGAAGTGTGCAACCAAGTTGGTGGTATTTATACTGTTATTCAGTCGAAAGTGCCATCGGCAATCAAAACCTGGGGTGAGAATTATTTTGTAATGGGCCCTTATTACTACGAGCAGGTTGCAACTATTTTTGAAGAGGAGCCAGACCCTGAGGGGGGTGTTGGCGATGTTTTAAAAGAAATGCGTGCTAATGGATTTCATGTGCACTACGGGCGATGGCTGATTGATGGAAGACCTAAAACAATCCTGTTTGATGCGTGCGCAGTTGATGACCGATGGGCTAATTATAAATACCTGTTTTGGGAGCACCACCATATCTCAATACCTGATAACGACGATTTAGCGAACAAAGGGATCGCTTTAGGTTTTATGGTATATGAGTTTTTCAGGTTGCTGACCGAGCGAGACGATATTGATAAGAAAATCATAGGACATTTCCATGAATGGCTTGCCGGTGTTGGTATTCCGGAGATTCGAAAATTCAATCTTCCAATTAAGACCGTGTTCACGACACACGCTACAATGTTGGGGCGTTATCTTGCGATGAACGATTCGCAGTTTTACGACAACCTCCCATTTTACGATTGGGAAAAAGAAGCGAATCATTTTAATATCAGACATATTGTAGATATTGAGCGGGCTGCGGCTCATGGATCACATGTTTTTTCTACGGTTAGTGATATTACGAGTCATGAGTGTGAGCATCTTTTGGGGCGTAAACCAGATGTTATTCTTCCTAATGGGTTGAATATTGATCGTTTTGAGGTGTTACACCGATTCCAAAATACGCATCAACAGAATAAGGAGAAGATTCATGATTTTGTGAGGGGGCATTTCTTTAGCAATTATTCATTTGACTTAAACAATACCCTTTATTTTTTTACTTCCGGTCGGTTTGAATATTATAATAAGGGCTATGACTTAACGCTTGAAGCGCTTGCTCGCCTGAACTGGAAGATGAAAGAACAAAACATCGATAAGACAGTCGTTTTTTTCTTCATCACCAGAAATCCGTATACGTCTATTAATCCCGGGTTGCTGCAATCGAGAGCCTTACTCGAAGAGATTCATCGTAACTGTGATGATGTGCAAAAATCCCTGTCTAAAATCTACTTCGAGAAAACGATTAGTAGTAAAAACGGGGTCGATATGTCCGAATTGACAAAGTTGGTCGACGACTACAAGCTAATTCGATTACGCAGGAATTTAAAGTCTTGGCGTACAGATAATATGCCGCCGGTAGTTACCCACAACCTGGTGGATGAAGGGAAGGATCCCATCATGAATTTTCTGAAGACATCTCATCTGTTGAACTATGCTGAGGATAAAGTGAAGATCGTTTATCATCCTGATTTTATTTCAACAGCGAATCCGCTATGGCGAATGGAGTATTACGACTTTGTGCGAGGATGTCATTTGGGAGTTTTCCCAAGTTATTACGAACCATGGGGCTACACGCCACTGGAATGTTGCGTTAGTGGTTTACCTTCGGTTACTTCCGATTTATCCGGTTTTGGTGCCTATGTGAACAGGGAATCAGAAAAGGCGAAGAAAGCCGGGGTGAACGTGATTTCACGAAAACATCGGTCGATGTACGATGCAG
>NZ_JBZQJF010000064.1:0-5347 GCF_059905295.1 Mangrovibacterium sp. | reverse complement strand
GCCTTTCGTAAATCTGAGTTTTTATATTTAAAATAATATTAGTGTTGAACTTGTTGTATTTGCTTTTACGATTGCGTAAATTGTATTAGAACAAAAAATTATTTTAATTCTACTAAACATTGAGATATTATGAATGATGCTATTCGCTATATTATAGTTGGCATACTTGTCGTTTGTGGAGCAACTCAATTGTATGGGCAAAGTAAGGCTAATGAAAACGAAAAGGCACATCAAAATGTCTATCGTGATTTAGATAAAATTGGTGAGCAAATCCAGATTGCATTAGGCGATTTAGCTGCAGGAAATAGTCTGGAATTTGACGATGACGTTATCTTCTCCGAGAAAGTACTTCCGGAATTTTATAGAACCAGAGATTATAAGCCGGCCTGGAGTGATTATGCAACATTGCTGGATGCTTTAGGGGCGTTAGAGCATTCATGGGAAGACGGCTTGAATCCGGATGACTATCATGCCGGTCATATTCGGGCTGTCGTCCGTCAGATTAAAGCAAAACTTGGGGATAATGTCGTCGATTATCCGGCTGTAGCACGTTTTGATATTTTAGTAACTGATGCCGTTTTGTTGTATGCTTATCATATACTTGATGGGAAAGTGGATCCTGAATCATTGGATCCAAATTGGAATTATAGTTTTCGGGACATCAAAGAAAATGTGCCGGAAAAACTTCAACAAGCGATTCAGCACCATCAGGTTTCTCAAAGCTTGTATCGTTTGCGTCCTCGCTTGCAACTTTATCAATCCTATCGTGATTTAATGATAAAATACCAAAAAATGAAGGAGGAGGGGATTAGTTGGTCAAGTATCGGAGGGACTATGGTGATTAAAGTAGGCGAGGAAGATAAAAGAATTCCGGAGATTCGACAACGCTTACAACGAACTGGAGAGTTAACTGCTGGTTCTAATATGGAAAGTATGGTTTACGATGACCAACTTAAAACAGACATTGAGCGTTTTCAGAGAGCCAATGGACTCGATATAGACGGCGTTATTGGCCCGGGAACATTAAAGGCATTGAATGAGTCTTTGGAGTCCCGAATTGAGAAACTTAGGGTGAATATGGAGCGTGCTCGTTGGGTTGTTTCCAATTTGAGCGACCGTTATATTGTTGTTAATATACCGGCATTTAAGGCTTATTATATGGAAGACAATAAAATACGCTTTGCAACCAATGTGCAGGTCGGAAGACCATATACAAAGACTCCTGTATTTAAGGATCGATTAGCTTACATCGAGTTCAATCCGACATGGACTGTCCCTACTTCTATTATTCGCAATAGTATTATTCCTCACTTGAAAAAAGACCCGGGATATTTGGGCAAGAATCATTTTGACTTGCTGGATCAGGCCGGAAATATGATCGACACGTCTACAATCAATTTTAGTAAGATCAGTGCTTCTAATTTTCCGTATATCGTTCGGCAACGTCCGGGAAGCTGGAACTCACTGGGGCTTGTCAAATTTATTTTCCCGAACAAATATTCCGTATTTATGCATGATACGCCGTCCAAATCATTATTTGATCGTTCTGAGCGGGCCTTCAGTCATGGCTGTATCCGTACCCAACATCCAATGGAACTAGCAGCTATTTTACTTGAAGGAACGGCTTATAATAAAGCTAAAATTGACGAGATTATACAATCTGGAAAAACCACTCGCGTTAATCCGGCCAATGATGTTGATGTGATGTTGTTATACTGGACCGTCGGTTTTGATGAGAATCAAAAACTTACCTTCTATAAGGATATTTACAATCGCGATGGCAAGGTGCTGGAGCAACTGGAGTCTAAAAGCCAAAACCGTTCAAAAGGAAGATTCTGATTGGCATCAAACTCCGATGAACTGGTCGCCGAATGCTTGTTTTAAACGTGATTAGAATTGGTATAGATGTAAAGGCAGGTGCCGTCCTTAATACAGTTGATAATCTCTTTATTCAATTTGGTTGGTAAAGCAGGGCATCCCCAGCTGCGCCCTAACCGGCCATTGTGCTGGATGAAATTTTCGGATACATAATTGGCGGCATGGATGACGATAGCGCGTTCACGGGCGTGATCATTGATCCCTTTCTCCAATCCATCCAAACGCAGCGAATAGCCATGCTTCCCTTGGTAAGTTTCAGCTGTTGAATAAACTCCGGGACTGCTTTTGTACGACTGAACAGCATTGGAGAATGATGTCGCGTAGTTTATTCCTGAATTTCTGCCATGTGCTACCAAGCTTTCAAATAATAAGCGATTCTTCGCTAAATCAATTACAAACAGTCGCTTTTCCGTTGAAGGTTTGGTGAAATCGATGATAGAAATGATATGATCATTTTTGAAATGAAATTTGTGCTGTTCTTTAATTGCCTGAGCAAAAACCGGATAAGGAATCTTATTGGCAATATTTAATTCGGTATAGTGGATATACAAGCTGTCAATATTGGTTGCAGCTATCGCTTCCTCCCCCGAATTTTTATGCATTGGTGGGAAAATAAGCACTCCAATAAGAACAATGAAAAATAGAAAGAAAAAAGATAAGCCTCTCCGCATAAGCACATTTAATTGGCACAAATCTAGTAATTAGTTATCATTCCGGGAAATAGAAAGTTCTTAAAAAGTATTAATAAAACCTTTTAGATGAATGTTTTACATCATATTTCTGTCCCTTGACTATAACCAGAAGGGATAAAAGAGGTGTTTTTTTAATTTTGTTGAGTAGCTAAAATATATGACTTGGCAATAAATTAACCTTTACCTCAGAATTAGAATGGCTAATAAAAGGAGAAATGATGCGGGTAAGAAAAAAAAGAGCCACTTGTAAAAGTGGCTCTCGTATATGTGAAGTTTGGGATTAACTTCCAAAGTCGTCGAATAGAACATTCTCGTCTGGAACGCCTAAATCGTAAAGCATTTTTTGCACCGCTGAGTTCATCATTGGAGGACCACACATGTAGTAGTCTATTTCTTCCGGTTCTTCGTGTTGTCTCAGGTAATTATCGTAAATTACCTGGTGTACAAAGCCCGTCTTGTATTGAATGTCAGCTTTGTCAGCTTCCGGATCCGGACGGTCAAGAGCCAGATGGAATGTGAAGTTCGGGAAGTTTTTCTCAATCTCTTTGAATTGTTCGTAGTAGAACACTTCCTTCCAGGAGCGAGCTCCGTACCAGAAAGTCACATTTTTCTTGGTTTCTTTTACGGTGTGGAATAAATGGAACAAGTGTGAGCGCATTGGAGCCATACCAGCACCACCACCGATAAACATCATTTCGCTGTCGTTGTTCTTTAGGAAGAACTCCCCGAAAGGACCAGAGATAGTTACTTTATCACCCGGTTTGCGAGAGAAAATAAATGAAGAACAAACCCCTGGATTTATTTTCTTGAATCCACCATTTACACGGTCGAACGGAGGAGTCGCAATACGAATGTTCAACATGATGATGTTTCCTTCAGCAGGGTGGTTGGCCATTGAATAAGCACGGAATGTAGGTTCCGGGTTGCTCATTTTCAGGTCAAACATATTGAATTGTTCCCATTCTGAACGGAATTTTTCATCGATGTCCATATCCTTGAATTCCACATCGATTTTGGGAACGTCAATTTGAATATAACCACCAGATTTGAAATCCAATGTTTCGCCTTCCGGCAATTTCACAACAAACTCCTTGATGAAAGTTGCAACGTTGCGGTTCGAAACCACTTCGCATTCCCATTTCTTAACACCAAGAACTTCCTGGTGAATATGAAGTTTCATGTCTTCCTTTACCTTAACCTGACAACCAAGACGCCAATGGTCTGCTTGTTCTTTACGGGTAAAGAAGCCTGTTTCAGTAGGTAGGATAGAACCACCACCTTCTACAACCTGGCAACGGCACATACCACAAGTACCACCACCACCACAAGCTGATGGCAGGATTACTTTATTGTTACTCAATGTTGATAGCAACGTACCTCCCGGTTCAGTCTCGATCTCCATATAACCATCGTTAAGGTCAACCTTAACTTTTCCGGATGGAGTCAGTTTCTTTTTAACAAACAACAGAATTGAAACCAACAGGATGATCACTAAAAGGAAAATGATCACACTGGTAACAATAACTGTTGATTGAGCTGCTAATAATATCATAGTTCTCAATTTTTACAGATTAAAGTTTAATACCCATGAAGCCCATGAATGCAATACCCATTAGCCCGGTGATGATGAAGGTAATACCTAAACCACGCAACGGAGCCGGTACATTTGAATAACGGGTCTTCTCGCGGATTGCTGCGATACCAATAATGGCCAGGAACCAACCAATACCCGAGCCAACGCCATAAGTTGTTGCTTCGGCAATATTGTTAAAGGCTTTTTGTTGCATGAACAATGATCCCCCAAGGATTGCACAGTTTACAGCAATCAACGGAAGGAAGATCCCCAGCTGAGTATATAATACCGGCGCAAATTTCTCAACAATCATCTCAACTAACTGTACCATTGATGCAATAACTGCGATGAACATGATGAATGATAAGAAACTAAGGTCAACATCTGCAAATTGAGGTCCTAACCAAGACAAGGCACCTTCTCTCAACACTTTCGTTTCAAGCAGGTAGTCTACCGGAAGGGTGATTGCCAATACAAAGATTACGGCAGCTCCTAAACCGGCAGCGGTCTTCACTGATTTTGAAACAGCAAGGAAAGAACACATACCCAAGAAGTATGCGAACACCATGTTTTCAATGAAGATCGACTTGACGAATATATTTATAAGATTTTCCATATCGTATCTTAGATTGAATTTCTAAATTATTCTTCGATTAATTTCCGGTTTTTACTGCGTTGTACCCAGATGATAACACCAACAGTAATCAATGCCATTGGAGGTAAGATCATCATACCGTTATTGGAGTAGAAACCTCCGTTTGCGATATACCAGCTTTCAGGAATTAGTTTGAATCCAAACAAACTACCTGAACCCAGTAATTCACGGAAGAATGCGATGATAACCAGGATCATTCCGTAGCCAGCACCGTTACCAATACCGTCTAATAATGAAGGCCATGGTTTATTACCTAAAGCAAATGCTTCCAAGCGTCCCATCAGGATACAGTTGGTGATAATCAAACCTACGAATACCGATAATTGCTTACTAACATCGTACACGAAAGCTTTCAGAATCTGGTCAACCAAGATTACCAATGCTGCAATTACAACCAGCTGAACGATGATACGGATCCGGTTAGGGATACTATTACGCAAAAGCGAAATAATTACGTTTGCAAAGGCTACAACTGCTGTTACGGCGATAGCCATAACGATAGCCGGTTTCAATTGGGCTGTAACTGCCAGTGCAGAACAAATACCCAAT
>NZ_JBZQJF010000063.1:0-13673 GCF_059905295.1 Mangrovibacterium sp. | reverse complement strand
GGATTATGTATTAATTATTCTGGGAGCCGCATTGATACTTATTGGAATTGCTGGAGCAATCCTTCCGGTGATCCCTGGTACTCCAATAAGTTATGCAGGAATTCTGCTCCTCCATTTTACATCGAAATACCAGTTTAGTTTAAAGTTTCTAATTCTGGCAGGTATTTCCGCAGTTCTGTTAGTTATTCTCGACCAAATTATTCCGGTTTGGGGAACTAAAAAATTTGGTGGATCTAAAGCCGGAGTTTGGGGCAGCCTCATTGGCCTAATCGTTGGAATGATATTTTGGGGTCCATTGGGAATTATTACAGGACCTTTTTTAGGAGCCTTTATTGGCGAATTGATTGGTGGAAAACGAACAAAACAGGCCCTGCGAGCTGGTATTGGTTCATTGCTTGGCTTTCTGGCCGGAACAATACTCAAACTAATTTATACAGGAATGATGTGCTGGTATTTCTTCGAAAAACTAATTGTAACGAATTAATGACCATTTTGAGCTCACTTTTGATTGACAATCCACACTTAATAGGATACGATAAAGTGAACAATAAGAATTGGATCCTGTTTATTCCTGTTTAAAGTCGAAAAACAAGAAAAAGATAAGATGATCAGAATCAAACAAAGAAGCTTTATTCGCCTCGTTATTATTCTTTTAATGAGCACTTCCGCAAACCAATGTTGGGCTTGGGGAAAAACCGGGCACCGGGCAATTGCAGAAATTGCCTATCAACATTTAACGGCTGAGGCAAAATTAAAAATAGCTGCCTTAATAGGCGATAATTACCTACCCTTATATGCTACCTGGGCTGACGACATTCGCTCTGATAAAAGCAATCCTTTGGCAGAAGCTCATCATTATGCCAATATGAAATTGGATGAGACCTACGAGCAGTCCTCACCTTCGGACGACGATGTTGTTAATTTACTAAATGACATGATCGATCAATTGGATAACCCGGATTCATCCAAGGAGGATAAGGTAATTGCCTTGAAATTTATCATTCATTTGGTTGGTGATATTCATCAGCCAATGCACCTGGGGCTGTCTGAAGATCTTGGCGGCAACCTTGTTAAAGTAAAATGGTTTGGCGAAGAAACGAACCTGCACAAGGTCTGGGATGAAGACATTATTGATTTCAGCCGGCTTAGTTACACCGAATTAGCACGTTTTGCAGGAACCCCTGGCAAGGAGGACTTAGATAAAATGCTTAACCAATCGGTTGTTCAGTGGGTTGATGAGACGCATGAACAAACCAAGCTAATTTATCAAAACATAGGGGACAAAAACTACGAATATGCCTATTACACAAATGCGATTGATATCGTCTACAAGCAAATACAAAGAGCCGGATTCAGGCTGGCTAATTTGTTAAACCTCCTCTTTCGTTAAACGATAAAACGTTTTGATTTAAGCATTTTCACCAATTGGATTAGGCTATAATATTTATTACTTTAGCTGCGATAGAAAATTCACGCTAATTAAAACGAATTAATCCCGTTCAGTCGAATGGAAATAAGATCTTAACGTAATTATTACCTCATGAAAAAATATGCATTTACTGTTCTAATAGGCCTTATCGCATTTTCTGCTTGTAAAAACAAAGCAAAGGAAAAAAACCAAGTTGAGCCGACCAAAGTAGAGCAGCAAACCAAAGATACTGTTCAAACAGCGACAGTTCAGCCTGTTGCAGAACCAGTAGCACAAACTCCGGAAGACAAATATTTTCTGATTGCCGGCAGCTTCCTAAACCAGGAATATGCGAATAGTTATGAAGATCGATTAAAGCAAAAGGGATACGATGCTCAGGTTGTTCAGCGCCAGTGGGGAGCCAATAACGAATACTACCGGGTAGCCTGTAAATCATTTTACAATAAGACAGATGCTTACAATGCGCTGGCAGAAATGCAGCAAACTCAAGAAATCGAAAATGTCTGGTTGCTAGTGAAGTAAATTAACAGAGTAAAATACTGCAAGGAGACTTTGATAGTCTCCTTTTTTTGTAAGTCATTGAATGCAAAGGTGTGAAGAGGCTTTCGACTACCCCATTTATCCGCTTGTAATGAAGATAGCCTGACAACTTTAGAAAACCAAGACAACAGGTTATCCTAAAAGCGTTTCAGATTTCATTTTTATGAGCGTTTTCCCGAAATCATGGAACTTTTTGTTGATCAAAAGCGGGACTTGTGTCCTAACACGCTGTTCCCCCATTTGGACAATTGTATTCAAACTGAAGTGTTACATGGTTGATATTAAACTCGTCATGTAAAATCTCATCCATGGCTTCATCAATCTCATGGGTTTCCGAAAGATGTAGATCGGAACCCAGTTCTACATGTGCCTCAAAGTGAATGGTATGATCTGTTAAAAGCCAAATATGAATATGATAAACCTGCTTTACACCACTGACAGTCTCCAGCTTTTGCTTTACCTCCGTCGGATCAATCGAAGCCGGGGCAAACTGCATCAATATTTCAGTCGATTCTTTTAATAATTTGAAGGTATGGACCAACAAATAAATACTAATAATAAGAGTCACAAGGGGATCAATCCAGGTCCACCCCCACGCCCAAATAAATACAGCTCCTACAATTACCGCCAGCGAGGTTAGCGCATCGCCCAACAAGTGTAAATAAGCCGCTTTAACATTCAGGTTATGTTGATGATCGCCGTGTAACAGGAATACGGAAAAACTATTGGCCAGGAAACCAAGAATACCTAATCCAAGCATCCATTTAAAATCGACAACCTGCGGATTTGCAAAACGATCAACAGCCTCAATCATCAGGTAAAACGAAATAGCAATCAACACTAAGGAATTAATAAAAGCGGCTAAAATTTCGGCCCGTTTATAACCAAACGAATGCTTAGCTGTTTTTTCGCGGCGTCCCAATCGATCGGCAATATAGGCCAGCAACACAGCAACCCCATCACTCAAATTATGAATAGCATCTGAAATCAAGGCTAAACTACCACTAATAATACCTCCAATTATTTGAGCTACTGTAATAACAATATTCAACAAAAAGGTTAATCCAAGGCTATTGTGTGAATGATGATGATGATGTCCGTGATCGTGTCCCATGACGGCGAAATTGTTAAAATGAATTTCACGGAAATGTAGCCAAAACTTATTAGTATCGGAAGGAAAAGAAATACTTAACAATTCAAACTTCAGAATTTATTTAAAGACATTATAAATAAGGAGCGAGCAATTCGGTGATTTACAGAAGGCGGAATAAAAATAAAGTTTCGGTACTCCGCCTTTGCAGCTATATTTGCACAATAAGATTATTTCAATGAAGATTAGCTTTATTTTAGTTGAGCCTGCCGTTCCCGAGAATGTGGGTGCTGCAGCCCGGGCCATGAAGACCATGGGTTTTTCAGATATGCGGCTGGTCAATCCCTGCGACCATTTAAGCGATCCGGCGCGTTGGCTGGCTCATGCTTCAAACGATATTCTGGAAGACGCGACTCTTTTCAACACATTTGAAGAGGCCATACAGGATCTCGATTTCATAATCGGGACATCAGCCAAACAACGCTTGGTGAAGGAAGACTACTACTCAACCCGGGATTTAGTACCGCTGATCAAAGCTAAAGGTACAGCTATTCAACATGTGGGAATTATTTTTGGTCGAGAAGACAGTGGGCTGCGAAATGAAGAACTGCGACGATGCGACATGGTGACGACTGTTCCATTGCAAACTACCTACCCCAGTTTGAACCTGGCACAAGCCATCATGCTTTATGCATACGAATTGAGCTCGCTACACGAAACGGAAACTGATGTTCCGGCAAGAACAATTAATGAAAACGGATTTAGAGCACTAAAAAATAAAACAAGCCAGATATTGCTAGAACTGGACTTTAAGGAAGAATCAGCCATTTATCCACGTATCCTGGAACGCTTAAACCAATTGGGTGAGGGCGATATTCACCTGCTTCATTCTATTTGCAACAAATATTTTGAAAAAAAGGATAACACCTGATGCAACATTCAGGAATCAGCCGTCGTCTTTCAAACAGATTAAGCTGTTAAACCTTGGAAACACTGTATAAAAACATTCATCAAAACATCATCGACCGCTGCAAAATGGGTGACCGTGAAGCACAGTTCGAGTTATATAAGGTTTATTACAGGTCGATGTACAGTACCAGCTTTCGAATTGTTGGCAATGCTGCCGATGCCGAAGATGTGATGCAGGAATCGTTTTTAAGTGCATTCAATAAGTTGGACAGCTACGAAGGAAAAGTTAGTTTTGGCGCCTGGCTCAAAAAAATTGTAGTCAATCGTTCATTGGATTATTTAAAAAAGCGGAAAGTTATTTTCGAGGAAATCAATGAGCGGGTTATGGAAGAAGAACCTGACCCGAGAATGGAAATTCGAGAAATTGACTTGAATAAGCTCAAGCAAGCAATGATGAAGCTACCGGAAGGCTACCGCGTAGTGCTAAGTTTGTATTTGCTCGAAGGCTATGATCACGACGAAATATCGCAGATCTTAAATATCACCAATGTTTCGTCGCGGACGCAACTACTTAGAGCAAAGTGTAAGCTACGCGATCTGTTGATCAAAGACGAACTATTTTCCTTCAATTAATGATTTGGAATGACTAAAATGAAGGCCATGAAAGACTTTGACGATATGCTGGAAAAGACCATGCGAGAGAATAAAGCATTCTTCGATGAGGAAGCTCCCGAGGGACATTTTGAGCGATTTGCCAACCGGTTGGGTGAGCAAAAGATAAAACCAATTCGCAACAGAAGAAGAATATACTTACAAATTGCAGCTGCTGTAGCTTTTGCATTGTTGCTTGGCAATCAGGTTCGCATGTACCTGCAACACCCCAAGGAACCTGCAGCACTTACATTGAGCAGTGTTTCGCCTGAATATGCTGAAGCCGAATTTTATTATACCTCAGCGATTGATAAAGGTATGGAACACTGGAAAAAACTGACTGCAGACGGCATGATTTCTCAAGACGAGCAGAAAATGATGAATGCAGAAATTGCTGATTTTCAAGAGACATATGCTCGCCTGCAAAAGGATTTAGCTGCAAACCCTGAAGATGAACGGGTGATCAACGCCATGCTTGAGTTGTATCAAACCAGGTTGGCTATCATCAACCTGATAATTGACAAATTGGAAGAAATAAAAAAACAAAAAGCTTATAATCATGATGAAAGTGAAATTTAAAATCTTATTAGCCCTGCTGGCATTCTTACCGTTTAGCTTACAAGCGGCTGAATACAACCAAACAGTGCATCAGGGTTATGCCAAGTCGCTGATTACAGCTCTGAATGTGAGCAATAAATTCGGGACAATCGAGATCAATGATTTCGGAGGCGACTCGGTAACTGTTGATGTAACCATTACTGTGGAAACCAACAGCGAAGGACGTGCGAAGCAATTGATGAGCCTGATTGACATCAATATTAACCGGAGCGGCAGCATCTTGAATGCCAAAACGGTCATCGACAATGACTTTAAGTCGAAAGAAAATTTCTCCATCGACTACAAAATCAACATCCCAAAAGATCGTGCCTTAACCGTTAGCAACAAATTTGGTAATGTTGCTGTGCAAGCGCTCGACGCCCCCGGAAGCTTTGACATTGCTTACGGAAACATTACTGCAGGGACTCTAAACTCTCCGGGTGACGGTGTTCAGCTGGAACTGTCATACGGAAAAGCCGACATTGAATCGATCAACAAAATGTCTGGTGAGATCAAGTATTCCAAAATATTTCTGGGACAAGCAGGCGACTTAAGTATCGAATCGGCCTATTCGGGCATCAATGTGGATGACCTGCAATCTCTGGATCTGGAATCGAAATACGACGATGTCAAATTAGGTCATGTTCAAAAAATTGATGCAGAATCGAAATACACCAACTACAAACTCGAAGAACTGACCGGTGAACTTGATATTGAAACGGCTTACGGTTCAGTAGGCATTGAAAAAGTATCTCCAAACTTCAGCTCTATTGACATTACAAATACCTATGGTGGCGTGTCTTTAGGTATGGAAGGCCTTTCCTATCTGATTGATGCCGAATGTGACTACTGCGATGTAAAATACCCGACTGATGAATTTCAGGGAAATCGACAAAAAGATAACTCCAGCCTGACAGTTCAAGGGAGCATTGGTTCACCCAATGGAACACAAAAGGTGGTCATCAGAAGCAGGTACGGTGGCATTAAATTAAATAATTAGAAATTCAATTTTACAACATAGAACCGCAGGCATACCGCTTGCGGTTTTTTTATACTTTTAGTCGATTACTGAAATGACTAAAAGGCTACACATCATAAGTTTTTGCAATCCTTATCCACCTGATTTCGGTGCTGCAATTGACATATACCACAAGCTTGAGGCCTTGCAACGGAATGATATTCAAATTCATTTGCATTATTTTGGCAACCAGCCGGTGGCCACCGAATTGAAACAGCTTTGCGAGCATGTTTATCCTTATCCGGCCAAAAAGCGCATAAACGAAAACCTTGGCATTCTACCATCAATTATTAAAAGACGCAACGACCCGCAGCTTATCAAAAATTTGCTGGCCGTGCCTGCTCCAATTCTTTTCGAAGGGCTGCAAAGTTGCTATCTTTTGAATGATCCGCTGTTGCGTGCTTATCCGAAGATTGTGAGAACACACAATATTGAGCATCTGTACTACTTTAATCTCTACCGTTCATCGAAGCTAACACAGCAACGCTGGCATTTTCTGCTTGAAAGTTTGAAGCTGAAGTTGTTCGAAAAGCAACTTAAATGGGCTGATCAGATTGTGGCTATTTCCCAGACAGATGCCGATTATTTCAACGAAGGTTATGGAAAAACACACTTTATTCCTGCTTTTCACTCGTTCCAGTCAATTACCAGTCAACCCGGGAAAGGCGAATGCATCCTTTTCCACGGCAACCTGGAGCTAAAGGAAAATCAACGGGTCGTCAAATACCTGGTCCATAAAATATTTTCACAGCTAACCGAAAGCTTTATCATTGCCGGGAAAAACCCACCGGAGGGGTTGCTCAAGCTGGTTAAAGACATTCCCCACATCTCGATGGTGGCTAATCCGTCATCGGAAAAGATGAAAGAGCTGATCTCAAAAGCCCATATTTGTTTGATTCCTAGTTTTCAACCCACGGGAATGAAGTTGAAACTGCTGCATTCACTATTTGGCGGACGTCATTGCCTCACAAATTCAATGATGGTCAAGGGAACAGATTTGGAAAATCTTTGCCATATTGCAGATTCTCCGCAAGACATGATTCAGCAGATCCGCTCGCTGATGGAACAGGACTTCGACCGGGATGAAATCAATAAACGGAGAATGAAACTGGAAACATTTTACGCCAATGAAATTAATGCGCAAAAAATCATTAAGCTTTTATAGTCTCCTTTTGCTGTGCCTCTTTCCCACTTTCTTAAGAGCACAACCTGTTCAAATTACCTTTAGCTTTCCGGCTCTTCGCGACAGTCAATTAATTGTTGGCGGTTATTATTTTGGTGGGCTGTACGTCAAGGATACGCTTCAACTCGATGAGCAAGGTCTGGCAACATTGAGCAAAGACAGCGCGATGGATCAAGGCATTTACCAGGTTTATTTTAACGAGAGTAACCATTACGATTTTTTGCTCGGCCCCGACCAACAGTTCAGTATGAAGCTTACTCCAGGCACCGAACAGCCAACCATCAGCGGGGCTGACGATACAGAGCAGTTTCAGCAATACATCAACTACTTAGACAAACAAAAAGCCCACTTTGCTGAACTGTCGGCGCAACAAAAAAAGCTAAAAGACAAGCCTGATTCACTGGCTTCCATTAAAGCGGAAATGCAGCAGCTCGATCGGGATGTACGAAAATACCAGTTCAATGAAGGATTGAAAAATAAGGATGAGCTTTTTGGCAAAGTTCTGTTGGCGAACCACCAGGTGGAGATCGATCCTGAACAAATACCGGCAAAATACCAGGCCAACGACTCGTTAAAATGGGTTTACGAATACAATTACCGCAAACAACACTACTGGGACTATTTCGACCTGGGAGAAATGGACTTGTGGCATACCCCTTTCGTGAAAGATAAACTGAATGATTACTTCAATAAAGTACTGCTGCAAACACCCGACAGTGTTTTGCCTGAAGCGGTCGCACTAATTGAAAAATACAGAAGTAATCCTGAGTTGTTTCAAAACCTGACTTCATTTCTGGTGAATAACAGTATTCAATCGAAAATGATGGGTATGGAGAATGTGTTTGTAGCCTTGTCCAAACGCTATTATCTGAGCGGGCAAGCCAAATGGGCCGACGAGAGGACGATGGAAAACATTCGGCGCGAGGTAGCCCTCCGCCAAAACAACCTGTTGGGCAACAAAGCGCCGGAGCTACTGCTTGAAGATGCCGATGGTGAATTTCACAGCCTGTACGAAAGTCCAACGCCCTATACCTTGTTAGCTTTTTGGGAACCGGGCTGCAGTCATTGCAAAAAAGAAATTCCAAAGCTATACGACGAACTATTTCTGAAGGCACGCCCTTCGCAGCTATCGGTTTATGCCGTGTATACCATGACCGACAAAAAAGAATGGACTGATTTTATTGCTGAACACGAATTGAAGGACTGGCAAAACCTGTGGGATCCCAAACAAATTTCGAATATGAAAGCCCTCTACGGCATCCGCACTACGCCCTCCTTTTTCTTATTGGATAAGGATAAAAAGATTATTGCAAAACAGCTCGATGTCGCTGGCCTGCGTCATTTTCTGAGAGTGAAGGGAGCTATGCAGTAAAAGTTCCAAGTTCCACGTTCCAAGTTTAAAGTTCGGACTTTCAAAAAACGCCCGTTGCAATCAGGCGCCCCAAGAACAAAGCACAAATTAAAATGTTACAGAAATTAAAGAGAGAGGAAAAAATGACATCTGACAAATTCAAAAACTTACGATATCGTTTAATGGAGGTTGAAAGCTGGCCATTGAAATACATGTTCAAGTTTATCACTCCCAATCAGGAGGGAAAAGTTGACCAGGTAAAAGCCCTGTTACCAGATCATGGCGAATTTTCGTTTAAACATACAACCAGCCTGAAATATGTTGGTATTACCTGTGTTGCCGTTATGAATACAGCCGATGAGATCATTGATATTACCGAAAAAGTTGATCAAATTGAAGGCGTGCTGATTTTATAAGAGCCATATTCCGGGAACCCGCGAACAGAACAAAACGAGGGATGATTGCTGCAAAACAATCATCCCTCGTTTCTATTTATGCTTTAAGTCTGTTGAAACTAATCACTAAAATACAACGCCTCGATACTTTTAATATGAATTCCCCGGAAACAATCGTCCATACAAGCATTTTCAACATAACCGCATAGGGAGATCATCCCGTCATTATTTGCCTCAAAGTAAACTTGTGCATCATCCCGCTTAATAAGCCATTCAGTTTCTGCCTTCAAGTAAATTTCGTCCAGTGTTAGCGGGTCTGCCCCACTATTGGCATGACTTCCGATTTCATCTCCGTTCTCTGTCCAATTCACAGCTTCTTCCGGGAGTTCTTCCTGGTTTCCAACAAACCGAAAGCTCCGCTCAACAACAGCCCCATTTATCACTGATATTGTTGTTTCCCAGCCGTAGCTGGTAAAAACCGATCCACCCGATACAACATACTGATACGAGTCACCTGAAATTTGCATGAACTCCGACAAGGTTTGTCGGCTTGTGTCAAACTCACTTTGGTAATTTAAGTCATCGTCCGAATGGCACGAACTTACCAGAGCTGTAACTGCTAAAATGAAAATCAAATAAATTTTTAATTTCATTACTTATCTGTTTTCTAAACAGATGACGATTACCGGAATTGGTTGCGTAGAAAAGTGAACAATTCTGGCAGAGATAAATAAAGACCCTACGCCTCGTAATCGTCCATGAAAGAACCTATTGCTTTAAACTTTTCTCCAGCCGGGCTTTAATCTCTTCATTTTTGGCAATCTGGGCTTTTAGTTGTTCCTGCTCTTTTTCGTCAGTCAGGCCCTTCAGTTTTTCGCGTAAATCGGTTTGTTTTTGTTCAATCTGCTTCAAGTAATCTTTCTTTGTTTCCATCTTCCCCGATTGGATGGCTTCGTCGAAAACCAATTTCTCGGGTGTGGACGTAGAGGCTGTCTCCTCATTCTCGACCACATGATGCGGAATGAATTGCTGATCGTCGACACGGCGTTGATTCATAAAGCTCGGCGAAACAATTTCGATTTTTCGGGCATGTAGTTTATCCATAACCATTGCCTTCAGCAGCGAATTGGTACTGAAATACTTACTACTGTCGGACAAAAAGCCATGAATGCGGTAAACAACCGAAAAATCCCCCAAGCTGATGATATAAACGTACGGATCGGTTAAACCGGTGGCCAACGCAGCTTCTTTCAATGCTTCTTCAATTTTGATGCGCGGCACATCATAGCCCAGCGAAATAGTGGTCGAAATTACCGTATTGGTTTTCCGAACCATTTTAACCGGATTGCTCGCCACATATAGGTTTGGAACGGTAATGATGTTGCTGTCCTCCATTTGAATCTCGGTATGAAAAATGCTTTTCTTGATCACCCGACCATAAAAATCACCAATCTTGATCAGATCGCCGTTTCGAAACCGATTCATCGAGTTATTCATGATCCCGGCAATCAGGTTGCCCAGAACGGTGGTCGAGCTTAGTGCAATACCGGCACTGACAACGATGCCCAGGAAACCCAGTATTTGACCTTTTAGCGATTTGTCAATGGGAAGAACCAGTACGAATGCCAAAATACCAACAAAGACAATTAGTATTGAGATTGCCCCTTTCAGAATATTACCGTCTGAAGCAGACGATTTTAGCTTTTTGAAAATTGTCGAATTCAGGATTAGAAGCAGCACTAAGGCGAGAATTACTCCTGTAGGCTCTATTAATTGGAATATTTTGGTTAGTAGTTCTTGCATTATCTCGTTATTTTAATATTCACGCTTATCTGCCCGGAAATGCCTCATCACCATCGTTCAAAAGGATATGCCTTCCGGCATTCAATAATCTCTCGGATCATCTTCAACAATAGCGTAGTGGTAATTATCGATCCATGCTCCCCGAATTGGTAATATTTTGCGTCGTAGTCCTTCCCGGGTCATGCCGATTTTTTTCAACACCCGTATCGATCGAACATTTTCAGTTGCAACACCTGCTTCTACTTTATGCAGCCCGAACTTGTTGAACCCTAACAAAACCAATTCTTTGGCAAGTTCAGTAGCATAACCGTTTCCCCAATAAGCTGGGTTTAATTTATAATAAATTTCACCAAGTTTAAACTTATTATTCGATAAAGAGAATCCGGCAACTCCAATAAATTCGTTTGAATCTTTTAAGCATACTTTCCATTGATAGCTTTCCCTGGGAACCTGACGTTGAGCGTCAAGCTGCCGAAGCAAAAATTTCCGGGTCTCTTCGATCGTTTCCGGAATTCCTAAGGTATTAAACTCATCAACCTCCGGAATCGAATTCAGCCGATGGATGTTTTCCAGATCCGCAAGGGTGACTTCCAACAGGCGTAATCGCTCAGTTTCCAAATTAACGAATGCAGGAATCTTCTTCATGATGCTTTATACTTAATTTCTCAACATCCGGTTCACCCCAATTCGGGTGAACACTCTTTTTCGCAAACCCATATTTTCCGGGCAAAGCTGGCCTTTCCGCGTTTACCTACGCTGCAATAATCCGACACAGTCAAGCCTGCCTGGCTAATTATATTGCTGATATCCAAAGTCGATACAATGACAAGACGTTCAGCAATTTCTACGGTCGAATTAATAATGTGCGAGGTCGTATCCTCATCAGCATAGCTAAACAAATTATAGGGCAAATCAATAATGGCTGCATCATACCGGTTGCTCATGTCCTTAATATCGGAACGGTAAACGGTTGTTGTATAGTTGAAGTGAGCCAGATTTTTGCGGGCCTGGCGGCACACCTTCCAGTTAATATCGCAGCCCTCCATATTATTTCCGGCAAAACAGGCTTCCAGCATGATCGTACCAACGCCGCAACAGGCATCCAGCAGCTTTTTTTCTTTATCTGCCTTGGCTGCAATATTCACCAGGGCTTTGGCAATGTTTACGTTGATGGAGTTACTGAATGAGTAAGGTTTTTGCTTGTGCTTATACCAGTTGTAATTATTCTTAACCAACTCACCAAAGCACCAGGTGCCTTCGTAAAAGCACAAGGCATAGGTTATTGCAGGGCTGTAATATTCAGGGTTGCCTTCAATGGCGTAACCAATATCTTTCAGCTTTTCAAGCCTCTTGTCATAGGCTGTTGAATCACCCGCCAATACTAAATATTCAACTTTGAAGCCCTCGGCACATATTCGTGCTTGCTTAATTTCCTGGATGAGTGTGGAATAATCATCAGAAAATAGGCGCACCTCCAATCTTTTTTTAATAAAAGCGCTATTCGAAGGTTCAGCTTTAATATTGGAGAGAAGCAGTTTATTCTTTTCCTCCTGATTGAAAATACATCTCGATTCGAGTTTGCAAAGCTCACTTTCAGGGTGGTCGTAACTAAAGCAATAAATATAATTAGGTAGCATCTTGTTGTCTTTCATCGTTATTAAGCATCCAATTCTTTATATTCGGCATTAAACGTTTCTGCAAAGGAAGAAATTTGCTCTGGTTCGAAATCCTTATCCTTAATTTTGTTTTGTTTCTTTTTCATATGTCCCACCAATGATTGTGTCTGTAACAAAGGTACACAACCACTCTACCCTATGCATTATGCTCTGTTCAACAGTCCGTTTTTTATTACCCGTCAATTTGGTTCACATTAATAACGATTCCATTTTCAAATTCAATCTCCAGAAAATCCGGGTCAATATTAAATAAGCTTGGAACATGCCCCAAATCATATGTTATAGTTCGATCATTATCGGTAGAATAATCATTTCCTAAAAGCTCAATGACTTGATTTTTTGTTTTACCAATTAGTATTTTGCTGACAATGATATCTGCAGACATTTCATATCGCTGCTCAATATTCGATTGCCATTTTTGCTTATCAAAATCTTTTGCCGGATAATAGGAAACAGAAAATATCCATATTATTATGATTCCGGCATACAAAACCGGACTCAAAATCACAGCAGGAAAAATGGCTAAATATTTTCGATTTTTATCATTTCCCAATTTCAATTTACGAAGAAGCCATTTCGACAAGAAGTAAATTGGCAAAGCCAATATTAATAGTATTAAAGGTACTTCTGAGCCCATCTGTTTTCAAATTTTCAATAATACAAACTCTTAAAAATGCGATATCCAAGTAACAGAAGGAAAATTGATACACACACCCAAAATAGAACTGGTTCTCTTTTTGCATACTCTCTCAGGTTGAGCAATAACAACTTTGTCGAAACAGCTTGATAATTGTATTTCACTTTTTTGACATACTCCAAGGCTTTCTCTCTTCCCAAATATTTGGAAAGTTTCTCAATGTCTTTTTCTGGTATTCCATTTAGATCACCCATTTTTTCTGAAAGTCTTTTTCAAGATGCGTTGAAGAGGATCGATTCTGCTCCAATAAATTTCCGCTAGCCTTACCAGGCGGGTTTTCATCTTTGGCTTGCCCCAAAGACGAAACAGAAAACGCAAGGCTGATTTTTATCTT
>NZ_JBZQJF010000062.1:0-10544 GCF_059905295.1 Mangrovibacterium sp. | reverse complement strand
TTCGTCTTTCCAGGTATAGTTGTCTGTTACCTTTCCCACATGATTGGTATGTACTACCGGAACACCTAACAGAGTTGCGAAATCGGTTGGTGCATTTTGCAATAAAGCCAGGTTATTCGTATCCACTTTTTGTTCAGGATCTTCAAATGCAGGCCAGCAGGATCCGCCTATCACAAGATCCACCTTATCCACCATTCTTCTTGCAGTCTCGGTACGCAAATATTCCCAACATAATGCTACCCCAATAGTTCCTATTTCGGTCTCAAAGACACCATCATCGTCTCCTCCTGTGTAAAAACAATTCTCGTTATAGGTTGGGTAATCCTTATTATGAACAAAATATTTTCCGTCGGGAAATACGAGTACAAAGCTGTTATAGATATTTTCTCCGTGAAAGGCAAGGAAAGATCCTCCAATGATTCCGTTGTATTCTTTGGAAAGTGACCTAAGCAGATTCAGTGATTTCCCTTCAAGGGGTTCTGTGGCGTCCACGACCTTCTGATCGAAAGGAAAACCAAACCCGGGTGAGGTAAAAAACTCGGGAATTAGAACAAGGTCTGCGTCGCCTTCAAATGCCTTTCGAATATATTTTTCTGCATTCTTAAGGTTAGCGTCAAATTCTCCCACTTTAACATGAAGCTGAATTGCCGCAACCCGTATATGCTTTTCATTAGTACAACTTATTGTTAATATCACTATAACTAACATAAAAATGTTAAGTCTCATACCTTTTATTTTTCGATTCATTATTTACTTCGTTTTATTTGGTTTTATAAAAATCAGTTAGCGTTAAAAATAGGTCAAAATTGCATATAACGTTCTGGCTATATGTACCCGTACATATAGCCCGCTATTATACAAGCAGTATACTGCTGTTTTCTTTTCCCCAACAATTTACAAAACTCAGCTCAATAACTTTACATAGGAATAGTTTTCTTTTTAACGGGCTTTCAACAGGATCTCGCTTTAGAAGAAGAAAAGAGCACAAGCAAGAACAAATCATTGTTCATAGCCTTCTAATTTCGGTTACCCATGAATGTTTGTTAATGCGCTCTCCGAACGCAATTAAGGGCATTAACATTTGTTCATGGCTTCCCCGGCAAAAAGTGGAGGCACGCACATTTGTTAACAGCATCCCCAGCGACGGGGCGAGCTTCAAACAGTTATTAATAGTCTCCCCAGCGGCTGGGCAAGGTTTCAACATTTGTTAACGGCTTCCCCAAAGGAAAGTGGAGGCTCGCACATTTGTTAACGGCGCCATCGATTTACTGAGGCATGAACAAACAGGCCTTAACCATTACCTTTTGAACCTATTTTCACAATTTATACTGACAAAAATTTGGAATCGATTATGATCAAGTCAATTATTTGTCATAACTTGAATAACGATTTGCGAAGGCATCCCGATTATTCTACAGGACAGTAATAATCCACCTGCTTCATTATTCTTATAAACAGAAGAATATGAAAATTGAAAAATTACTTTACAAATGTCGTAATTCGGAGGTCAATGCTACGACCGGCCGATTAAGCGACGCCTATCACCAGGGATCGTTAGCGGGTAATACTGCTTTAGATGCGATTTTTGGCGAGATTGACCCGAAAAACCAGGAACTAACAACTGCTATTAAACGCCAAAAGGCAGAATCGGACCTGGAAGTCAAAGATGAGAAACGCGATACTGATCATCATGCTTTATACCAATTGGTAAATGGTGCTACCTATAACCCCGACCCCGCTGTGCAAACTGCCGCTTCTCAAGTTTTTAAAGTTTTAGAAAACTATGGTCTCTCGGTAACCCAAGAGAATTACGATACAGAAACATCCCTACTGAACTCGATGCTGGAGGATTTAACTAAAGCAAACCTTCAGGATTCTATAGCTGCTGTAGCCGGTTGCAGTGAGCTGATTGCTACTTTACAAGCTTCACAGGAAACCTTTAGCGCTGCTAAACTGGCTTTCCAGAAAGAGCTGGCCCAAGAAGGAAAACTGGAAAGCGCAACTACGATCAAGCGCGAATTGCTTCCGTTGGTGAATGACAAACTAATCCGTTTTCTGGACGGTATGCTCGTTGCCGATGAAGCTACTTACGGCCAATATGCAGCGACCATTAAACAAATTATTGCAGAAACCAACGAGATAGTCAAGAAACGAGGTAATAATAAAGAAGACAATGAAGAATAAGAGATAATTGAATCGCCCTGTAACGACTGTCAGGGATGCACTTTCAAATCAACCAACAAAAAAGCCGGGTCCCTACCCGGCTTTTACTGCTCTCTCTAAATCTGAAAAAAGTGATCATGAGATCGGATTTTCTTCTATATTTCCGAATCTAAAACCTAAACTGTCCCGTGTTCATTTGCTAGTAATCCACCCATCCAGCAATTTACCCTACCAAAAAGAGGAGAAAATTTATTCCGGCTTGTCTAAAACAAATTGACCGGGTGACTTCGAGCCAGACATCAACAGCTGAGAACAAATTGACCGGGTGACTTGAAGTCACCCGGTCAATCCAAAGAAATTAAAGGCTGGAAATACCCGGTACGATCCTGGGCAATTCGCGATTGAAATTGTACATGTTGAAATCGTCGTTGAGCACCTTTCCCTCTTTGTCGATCACAATATAATGTGGAATACCGTTGAAGTGAAACAGCTCACGCATCAGGTAATAATCGCTTTTGCTTAACCGATGTGTATTTACCATCTCCTGTTCGTCGACAAATTGTTGATATTCTTCTTCCCGGGGCGACACTCTTTCGCCGGTGATAAAGACAAAGTCAATATCGGGATGATCGCGGTACTGATCGCGGGTTTCTTTCATGCGCTTAATACCGGCTACACACGGGCCACATGTTGTTCCCCAGAAGTCGACAAAGAGCACTTTGCCTTTATAAGGCTCTATGATCTTCCGAAACAAATCGCCGGCCTCACCGGCTGGAATTTCGTAGGCTTCGGGCTGCTCGTCGGGATACAGTTCGGCCATCAGCTCATCGCCCGCAGCCACCAAAAACTCCTGCGGAATATCTAGCTTCAGGGCTTCCCAAAACTGTTGAGCCTCCTCTCTATCCATTGATTTGAAGGAGCGCAGCGAACGCACTTTTGCGATTTGGAAAGGCAGTTCAGCCTGCATACCCAGGCTGTCGGTCAAAAATTGTTTTTTTTCGGCCCATCTCTGCAGATTCCGCTCAAACAAGCTTAATCGTGAGTTCGGAGCCAGGTATTTCGAGGCCCAGTCTTTAATTTGAGCTCGGTATTTCTCATTTATCTGATTGCTCACAACCGAATCTGCCTTTAAAGCTTTGATATCTTCAGGCCTGGGATTCCCCCGGGAAATTCGCTGAAGAAAATCAGCTTCCTCCGGTGTTAATCCAACCTTTTCCTCGGTTAAATAGTCGTGTAAGGACTTCTTCGGAACCCGGGGAATAAACGGTTGCAAAGAACTGTTTCGAAATGGCTCCATATACTCGTATCGGTTGATAAATATTCCAAAATCAGACGGCACAAGCAGGGCATTAGACGACAGATCCATCCGATCCAGAAAACGGTAATAATCGTTCGTTACCGGCACCTTTAACACCTCGTTAGCCGTGTCTTTACGAGCCTTGAACCATCGGTTCATGGCAAAATTGAAGAATTGGTTCCCATAAAACTCCTGCAGGTTGGCCTCCAGTAAAGTTTTGGCCTGAGCACTGATGTGGTGTTCGCTTGCATAAGCATCCAGCCGTTTCTGGTCAGCATCCCAAACCGGGTACCGATCTTCTTCGAACTGATCAGGCGTTAGCTTAACGAGCTTTTGCTGAAAATGCTTACCACGCAAAAAGGTGGGCTCAAAAGCAATCAGTTGCTGGTTAAAATCGCCCAGGGGCCCCATAAATTTGGTGTACTGCGATTGATACCGGGTATTGCGGTTTCGATCCGACAGCAGAAAATCGTCCCAGCTCAGCAACACACCAACACTTTGTCCCGGCTCCAGGTAAACAGGCACTCCAAATTGTTTATCAATCATCAGATCTACGATTCGCGGGTATTGCAGCGGAACAGCAGCCCAAAAGCGACCATCGTCGGAAAAGTGAACAACCACCGGATAATCCTTTCGCTTAATATCATCGCGGCAATAGATGATTGCATTCTCAATGCCCGCACGCTTATCGAAGCCCTGGATATAACCGTACAGGTGAGCAGTATCGGTCCGGAAAAATTCAGGAGAATCGAACGAAATAGGCTCGGGGCGTTCAACACCTTGGGATTTGCTGTTCAGCCAGGCAGAAACCTCACCCGGAACCTTCGGAGCTTTTGGCTTCCCGGACTTTTCATCCAGTGAAATACCAAAAACGTTATCGCCAAAGTCAACCTTACTTACAGTAGCCGGCAGTGGCGGAAACACACAGACAAAGGAGCTATCGGCCGATTCGCCCATGTAAATATGGTCGCCCATTTGGCCGCCAATCAGGTTTTTCATGAAGTATTGATCACCCGTTGCACAATCCCGCAGGTAATCCTCTTGAGAGAAACTAACCCACCAGCCTTTCAGAAAGCGGGTTTCTACGGTGACCAAAGTTGCTGTATCGGTCAACTCGATTCGGGTCACATAGTTAATGCCACTGTTTTGAAACTCCGCGACAGGATGTTTGATCACGTTCCCGGCCTGCGCCGTCGCGAAAAAGGCGCATAGCAATACTAAAAAACTCACTGAAAATTTCATTGTTTAATTGTTTTAATGGTTTTTGCGAAAAAAAAGGAATATGAAATAGCAGGAATGGAAGGAATCGAAACAAGTATGAGTTGTTTCGATAGGGTCAGGTTTTTGATTCATAATAATAAGTAGTAGTTATTTGGTTTTTAATAGTATTCGTCATTCAATTTAACACTATTATTGTTTAAAATATTTATAGAAAACTTAAAATAGCTTAAATTGAAATGAATCTAAATTAGAGACGGCCTGAAAACAAATTGACCGGGCGACTTCGAGTCACCCGGTCAATCGGAAGAAAAAAATTTGTTCGATTTTGGATTAATTCAACTTTTCGAGATGTTCTTTCAGTTTTACAGGAACATCATTGATATCGACAATTTTAATTTCAGGATTTGCCATCGCATTAGGGGCACCGGTCAACGTTTCGTTAATGTAGCCATCTTCGATTTTCCACATGGCACCGGTTGCCGGATCGACAATCAACATTCCAATCAAGCCACCAAAAAGAATATTCCCCCAGTACCAGCCATCCATCTTGAAGTGAACCGGAATAACTTTGTCATCATAGCCCGGGCTCGATAGTTTCACCTGGTATTCAGCCTTGGCAAAGAATCCTGCGCCGGCTTTCAACTTAACTGATGCCGGTGTGTTACCAACAAAAATCTCAGTTCCGCTTTTATCGGTAATGCTCACTTTGGCACCAATCGGATTACTGGAGATCGATAAGGGGTAGTTGCCTTTGCTCACAATTGAAGCACAACTTGACAATAAAAACAGGCCTACCATTACGACAGCGACCTTCAACACAAGATGATTTTTTTTCATATCGGTTAAGATTATTGGTTAGGTTGAAGATAGTTGTCGTAATATTAACATACAATAAGAGATCGAAAATAACCCGAGTAAAAGGAATAGTTTTAAAACATAAAACAGCAAAAACAAATTGACCGGGTGACTCGAAGGCAGACATCAACAGCCGAGAACAAATTGACCGGGTGACTCGAAGTCACCCGGTCAATAAACGAGACTTAGCTTCAATTTAAAATGAAGCCCAGTCGATATCTTTTTTCAGGAGATTTAAGGTTTCTTCTTCGCGGGAGCCAGCTTCAGGGCGATAGTCGTATTCCCACGAAACCAAAGGCGGCATGCTCAGCAAAATGGACTCGGTGCGCCCGTTGGATTCCAGTCCGAACTTGGTACCCCGATCGTACACCAGGTTGAACTCCACATAGCGGCCACGACGTAGCAATTGCCATTTGTGCTCCTCCGCGGTAAACGCTTTGTCGCGATTAGCATTCAGAAGCTCAATGTAGATGCGCGGATAAGCCTGTGCCAAATCTTTGGTAAAGGCAAACAACTGCTCAAAAGCCAAATCATCGGCTGCCGACTGGTGGTCGAAGAAGATACCACCAACGCCACGGGTTTCCTCCCGGTGCTTCAGGTAGAAATAATCGTCGGCCCACTTTTTAAAATCAGGATAATAATCGGTGTTAAAACGGTCGCAAATGGTTTTCAGCTCCCGGTGAAACCAACCGGCTTCCTTGCGATCGACATAGTGAGGTGTGAGATCGATTCCGCCACCAAACCACGACATCCCCGAGCTCAATTCGAAATAGCGCACATTCATATGCGTAATGGGCACATGCGGGTTGCGCGGATGGATGATGGATGAAATGCCGCTGGCAAAATACTCCTGCCCTTCTTCAATATTCAGAGCCTGACGCATCGTATCGGTCACCGGACCGCTCACGACCGAAAAGTTAACGGCTGCTTTTTCAATGGCATTACCTTCACGAAACACCATGGTATAGCCTTCGCCGATGTCTTTTGTCCAATGGTCGGTTTGAAAGGTGGTACCACCATCGGCATGTTCCAGTAATTTACAAATCGCTTGTTGCAGGTTTCGGTAATCTGTGGCAACGCGTTCTTTTCTCATGTTGATTTAAAGCTTAGTCAATCAATGCAGCCAGCTCGCATCCTTGCTTCATGCGATCGGCCATGCCAATACCATCGCGCAGGTTGCCCGCCAGGTAAAGCCCCGGAAACTGTTGCTGCAGCTTTTCCACTGCTTCCAACTTAGCTTCCGATTCAACACCATATTGCGGGATCGCATGTTGGTACCGGTTAATCACTAACAAATCGGGATTCCATTTTGTTAGCCCAAGCATCTCTTTTAATTCAGCCTCAACAATTTTTTTAATCTCTTCGTCGCTCAATTCAACCATATCGGAACGCCGTACACCACCTAAAAATGTGGAGATTAGCGCACCACCCTCCGGTGCCCGGTTTTGCAGGAAGGACGACAGAAACAGTGCCCCCAGCACACGCCGGTTTTCACAAAAAGGCACCAATCCGCCGAAAGCTTTCAGCGAAATACCTTCCCACTTGCGGAAACCAACTGATACCTGCACCACTTTGGCATAAGGCAGTTGAATAATGTCGACCAGTTCTTTCTTCGGAAGGAATGAGAAAATTTCGGGTAAGGCCCATGCTCCCACTGTCGAGATCACCTGGTCGAAAGTAACCGGTTCCTGACCATCGAATGATAGTTCGTACCCATTAGCGGTTTGTGTTACCGCAATATTTTGTGCATTCAGAACCACTCGTTCCGAACCTATTTTATAGACTAATGCATCAATTAAATTTGAAAGGCCACCATGCATCGAGAATACCTCGCGGGTCGCCTTTTTATCGCGCTCACTTTTGGGCTCTTTGGCTTTTTTAATGGTGCCACCGATAAAGCTGCCATATTTCTGCTCCAGGTTGTAAAGCTTTGGTAGCGCATATTTAGTCACCAAACGCTCCGGATCGCCAGAGTAAATACCCAGAATAAACGGATCGATGGCATATTTCAGGAAGCTTTTACCCATCCGACGCCGCACCAGCTCGGCCAGCGATTCGTTCGGGTTGGTTCCCGGTTTTCGAAAGGGTTCACCCAACAAACGCAATTTATCAGCAAAGGAGAAAAGCGGCGTCGTAATACCACCGATCAATCCCGAGGGTAAAGCCACCCAGCGGCCACCCTTCCAGATCCAGCGGTACTTGGCATCCTCATCAGCTATTTCGAGTTTACACAAGTCGCTCAATTCTTCAATCAGCTCAGCGGCTTCGGGCGTTCCCAATACGCCGGTACTGGGGCCATTTTCGTAGGTAAAGCCATCTTGCCGGTAGGTTTGAATAACACCTCCGGCTTTATCGGCTTTTTCAAAAACAGTTACATCTATTCCTTTTTTTCGCAGGTAATAAGCCGTGGTTAAGCCTGTCAGGCCGGCTCCGATAACAGCTACTTTTTGACTCATTTACACTGATTTTGAGAATTTACGATTGGGATCGCCTACATGAATATCGAAAACGGCTGCAATATTGCGCAACACAAAGCGTCCCAAATCGCTGATGATAATTTCATCGTCGTTGTATTCCAGTAAATTGTCGGCGACGAAAGGCTCCAGCTTTTCATTACTGAAGTTCAACAGTGCTTTAATGTCTTCCGGCTTTTGGTTAAATTCTTCACCAATGCGCGACCACGACAAATACTGGTTACACATAATTTCGTTGATAATCTGCCGAATAATTTTTTCGGTATCGGTCATGGCATATCCTTTCACCACCAAGGGTGCTCCCTGGTCGATATGCTCTAAATATTCCTTTACAGTACGGGCATTCTGCGCATACACATTTTCGAGCTGACTAATTCCCGTTACCCCGAAAGCATAAACCTGCCCGGTGGTTTCGCGTGTACAATAGCCCTGGAAGTTCCGGTGCAGCGTTCGCGATTGCAGAGCTTTACTCATATCATCCTCCGGCCGGGCATAGTGGTCGAGCCCGATTGGCACATAGCCGGCTGCTTTCATCTGCACCCAAGCCGTTTCAAACATTTTCACTTTCTCATCAGCAGATGGCAAACCATACTCTTCCAACTTTTGCTGCGCTTTTTTCACCCAAGGCACATGGGCATAGGAGAAGGTCACCAACCGATCGGGAGAGATCTCAATCGCTTTGGCTATCGTATCGGCAAAGGACTCGGCTGTCTGGAAGGGCAACCCGTAAATAAAGTCCAGGTTAACCGACATGCCCGGGTGCGACTTGATCATCCGCACTAAATCAGCAATGGCAATGGTTGGCACTTCACGATGAACAGCATTGAGCACATCTTCACGAAAATCCTGCACGCCCATGCTTATCCGGTTAAATCCGAACGAGGCCAGATCAGCAATATATTTTTCATCCAGCGATGCCGGGTTACACTCAATAGCCACCTCCGGATGATCGATAAATTCAAACTCGGATGTCAGGATTCGCATCACTTCTCCAATATAGGAAGCTGGCAAAGCATTCGGTGTACCACCACCCCAGTGAATTTGAGAAACCTTCCGGCTACGATCCAGCAAGGGGCGGATCATGTAAATTTCCTTTTTCAGCGCATCAACATAACTGCGCATCAATTCCTGATCACGTGTGATATGCGTATTACAACCACAGTACAAACAAAGTTGTGTACAAAAAGGAATATGAATGTAAATGGAAATATTTTCAGGTTTCTCCCCGTTCGACTGCTCAACTGCCCTCAGGTAGTCGGTCGTTCCAAAGCTATCCTCAAAAAAGTTTGCCGGGGGATAACTCGTGTAACGAGGAACCGGCACATTGTATTTTTCAATCAGGTCGACTGGTATCTTCATAGTTTGTCAAATTTTCAGTTGTAAATTCGCAGGAACAACGCAACAGAACAGGAGTAATGGGGCGATTCAGCTTCTGTGAACGAAGCTAAAATAGGAAAAATAAAAGAGACCGAAAAAGACTTATGAAAGTTAAAAAAGTTGAGATGAATCAAACCCTTTAGATGGGTGCTTTTCTTCGTATTTTTTAGCGACCAATTTAGCAAACATACGCTATTACTAAAGAATCATTGTTCATTTCAGGAATAGCGCTGCTCCAAGGCCTGAATCCCTTTTTGATGCCTATCAAAATTCACAAACTGCATGATGACCAGGAAGAGAATAATAAACGGAAGATAAGCTCTAAAAACAAGCGGCCAGTCCCAATATGTTTTCAACTCCCCCATCAACCAGGCTCCAACAGAAAGTCCCATATTATGGATCGCCATATAAAGCGTAAACTGGGTAGCAGCAACACGTTTCCAACACAACTGCATGGCAATTGCCAGAAAAGCGATTGTCATAAACATCCCCAGAATAGCAAAGACCACGACAAAGCCGATTAGAAAATACTCATTTCCCAAAATTGATCCATAAAAGAAAATCCCATTACAAGAATCGCCAAAGCAATTGCATACAAGGAAATCATCCGGATTCGTCCAAACAAATCGATCATGGCTCCACCTAAAAACATGCCGAGGACTCCTGCAATAAGGTTCACCATCGAAAAGATATGAGAAAACTCCACATCTGTCCAGCCCAATTTCTGAACCGTAAAAACGGGCATTAAGTTATTAAGCATGCTGGTCCCAATGGCATAGACAAAAGTGGCCACACCGATCATTAATCCGACTGGCAGAAAAAACACCCGAAACAAACTTTTCACCATGACTGTCCAATTGGTTAACTGGTATTTTTGGGCCTCAGGAGATGTTTGCCCTTCAGACCAGGGATATAGCCTTTCTTCAGGACGTTCTTTCAACATTAACGGAACAAGCATAATAACAGCAAATAGTTAGACTTTTAGTACAATGCGATACCTTGCTTTCCCGGCTGCTAGATGTGCCATCGCTTCATTCACCTTTTCCATCGGGAACTCTTCAACGATTGGATAGATGGAGTGACGGACACAAAACTCCAGCATGGTTTTGGTTAGGGCCGGGCTTCCCAACGGACTACCCGCAACCGATTTTTCACCC
>NZ_JBZQJF010000061.1:0-3555 GCF_059905295.1 Mangrovibacterium sp. | reverse complement strand
GAAGACGAAAGTCAGCGGAGTTACAGTCCGCCCCAGTTGGCCACTTTGGTATCTCCCCAAATTGAATGTCAGATATTTTGAATTTCAATTGAAACCCGATTTCTGAATTCTGTAATCATGTCTTTGAACGATGTTGGTATTCTTTCAACCTTCTTTTTGAGCCGAATCACAGATTCGAACTGTGGACCCCGAGATTACAAATCACGTGCTCTGGCCAACTGAGCTAATTCGGCATAAAAAGTGGGTAAGCTACCTGTATCGCACCGCTCAACCTCCTACCCTTGCTGCCTTCCGACCCTGGGGGGATTCAGAGGGAGCTGGTCGTACAGGACTTACCCGGCGACAAAAGTAGAAATTTTTGTATTCACTGCAAACGAATTCACAAATTGCAGGATTATTTTTCGATCCGAATTCGACTAAGCAATTCATGCTCAAAGAAATATTTCCGTAATATTTTTTTCATTTTTTTCAATGAAGCAACCATTTTCCAGCTAAAATATCCGGTTCAAGAGAAGGGCTAGTACGCTATTGCCATCACCGGCTTTTCCCGACTTTGGGAATCATCATATTTTATCTTCGTTTACTTTATATTTCAGTACATCTAAAAATTCGAATATATTTGCGTTAAACATTAATCCAACTCAAATGCAAACTGAAGATTCACCGATGAAACTCGCGTTAACGAATGGTATCTATTATGCGATCATCGTCATACTGATTCAATTAACCATCTGGGCAACAGCCCTAATCGAAAAAACCGGTCTGTTTACCTCATTCTTTGTCTTTTTGATCAACTTAGGAATTTTAGTATTCTTCCTTCTATATTGTACAAAGAAATACCGCGACAACTTACTTGGAGGTAAAATCACATTCGGCCAGGCCTTTGTTTTTGGACTTATGATTGTGGTTTTCAGCAGTATTATTACTGGTTTATACCAATATATTTTAAATCGCTACATTGATCCGGAATACGCTAAACGTATAATGACAGCCGTACAGGAAAAAACATATCAATTCATGCAAAACCATGGTGTACCGGCAGACCAGATTGACGAAGCCATGGTCAGATTTGACGATCAACCAATCCCTTCGGCACTAGAGGCATTAAAAACCTCCTTATTGAGTGGCGTCATCGGTGGTTCAATTATTTCATTAATCACATCGTTAATCATTAAAAAGAATGCCAATCCGGATGAATACGAAGAAGCGATGTCGGAGTTAGATTCCAAAGAATAATTCTTTTCTTTACACAATATTATTAGCAACTAATTCAAAGCCGGTGGATATTTCTGTAGTTATTCCGTTGTTAAACGAAGAAGAATCATTACCCGAGTTGACTGCATGGATCAAACGAGTGATGGATACCAACAATTTCACGTACGAAGTTATTTTAATCGATGATGGCAGTAGCGATAACTCGTGGCGTGTTATTGAAGAACTACACCAAAAAGATCCCGCTGTAAAAGGCATCAAGTTCAGAAGAAACTACGGAAAATCGGCAGCCTTGCATATTGGTTTTGGGGAGGTTCAGGGCGATGTTGTCATCACAATGGATGCTGACCTTCAGGACAGCCCCGAAGAAATTCCGGAACTATACCAAATGATTATGGCTAAGAATTTCGATTTGGTATCGGGTTGGAAAAAGAAACGATACGATCCGGTTTTGTCGAAAAATATCCCCAGTAAATTTTATAACTGGATTGCCCGACGAAGTTCCGGAATTAATATTCACGATTTCAACTGTGGGTTGAAAGCTTACCGCAAACAGGTTGTTAAAAGCATTGAGGTGTATGGTGAGATGCACCGTTACATTCCCATTATTGCCAAATGGGCCGGTTTTAAGAAGATCGGTGAAAAGGTTGTGAAGCACCAGGAACGAAAATACGGAGAAACAAAGTTTGGCTTCGAGCGCTTCATCCGCGGTCCACTCGACTTATTGTCGGTGATTTTCATTTCCAAATTCAGCAAACGCCCCATGCACTTTTTTGGTGTATTGGGCACCTTGGTTTTCATTATTGGTTTTTTGGCATCAGCCTATTTGGGAGTTAGCAAATTAATTGCTGTTGCCAACCAAATTCCGGCGCCCAAGATCATTGAAAGTCCTTATTTCTTCCTTTCGCTGGCTGCCATGATTATTGGAACCCAGCTATTCCTTGCCGGTTTTTTAGCAGAACTTTTCTCCCGAAATTCATCAGATCGAAACAAATACCTTATTGACGAAGAGATTAAATAGCTCAGTAACTGAGCTATTTAATCTAAAGGACAAAAATTCACAGCCTTGATAAAACAGAAACTCAACAATTTTCCTTTTGCCCCTTCTTCATCTCCTGTTTTCTACGGATGGGTCATCCTGGTAGTCGGAACGATGGGCGTTTTAATGAGTGCTCCCGGCCAAACCTCCGGTGTTTCAACCTTTACCGACCACTTAATCCAGGTGTTCGGAATCAGTCGGGATCAACTTAGCACTACCTATTTAATAGGAACGATCAGCAGCTCATTAGTTCTCACCTACGTGGGGAAGCTTTACGATAAGTACGGAGCTCGCTGGATGGGAATCCTAACTTCGGTGTGCCTTGGGACAATTCTTTTCTACATGAGCCAATCGGATCGGATTGCGCTGTTCCTGGGGAATTTACTAAACCTGCAGGATGCTCAGTTCTATGTTAGCGTAGCCGTATTATCCATTGGCTTTTTCCTTTTACGCCTGTCGGGGCAAGGAGCCATGACCATGATTTCGCGCAACATGATTATGAAATGGTTTGTTGTAAAACGTGGGTTAACCGGTGGTATCAGCAGCGTATTTGTATCGCTTGGATTTTCCTTGGCTCCGTACACCTTCGACAAAATTATTGAACACTTTACATGGCGCGGAGCCTGGATGCTCATGGGTGGCACTGCCATCGTTCTGTTTAGTTTGATTATCCTGCTTTTTTACCGCGACAATCCGGAAGATTGCGATTTGATGCCCGATAATATGGCGGAAAACCCGGAGCTGGAATCATCGGTAAAACACAAAGCACAGAAACAATACCGGTTGAAGGAAGCACGTAAAACTTACGTCTTCTGGCTCTACGCTATTTCGTTTGCCATTTATGCGCTGATGATAACCGGCTTTGTGTTCAATGTGGTTTCAATATTCGACAAGATTGGTATGAACAAAGCCGATGCCTTGTTCATTTTCATTCCGGCCTCTGCAATTTCAACGGTTATCACCTTGGCTGGCGGTTACCTGAGCGACTATTTAAAATTGAAAGTCTTACTGATTATCTACCTGGTTGGATTAGCCGCGATGGCCATCAGCATCCCGTACCTGCAAAATCCTTTTTTCTACTATTTGCTCATTGCAGGAAATGGTATTGCCACCGGTATTTATTCTGTGTTGATCAGTGTAGCCTGGCCTCGTTTCTTCGGACGAGAGCACCTGGGTGAAATTAGTGGATTTGCCATGTCGCTCATGGTGTTCTTCAGTGCTGTAGGACCTTTGATTTTCAGCTCGTCGCTGTCTCAATTTGGCTCATACAGTGTTGCAGCCTGGGCTTGTTTTGGAGCATGTGT
>NZ_JBZQJF010000060.1:0-15723 GCF_059905295.1 Mangrovibacterium sp. | reverse complement strand
TGTATATGTGAATAGCCTAAGTACAAGGCAAAAACCACACAGGCACTTCCCAATATGCTTGAGATGTAGCGTACCCCATCAGATTGGGGAAGCCGTTTCAGGAAAAGGATTGTATATAAGATGAAACCCAGTCCGAAGAAAAAGTACATACCCCGGTGGATGAGTAAAGTCGGAAGGTTCCCAAAACCTACAAAATCAGAATAGGTTAGGGGGATGTTGAAGGCCATATAGTCGAACAGGTAGTAAAACTTATCCTGCAGGTAAAACAACGAAATGGCTACATAGCCCAGCATGACAACAAAGGTGATGGCCTGGTTTTTCAGTAAAGACATCATTAAAAATGAAAGTCCCATAATATAAACCAGGGTTGGGATACTGATCAGTAAAAAGTAATACAGGTAGCTCGCGTAATTAACCTCGACATTTTGGGCGATGAGGTTAAACAGGAGGGTGATGGCTAAGATAATCAGGTTGAGTACCAGGAAAACCCCAAGATTCCCCAATGTTTTTCCAATAACGTATTCGCCATTGGTCATTGGGCGAACATAAATTACATCGGTCGTGTCCAGTTTCTTATCGCGTTTCAGGAAGTCACTAGCCAAAAAGATGGCAATAATAGCCTGCACAACGTTCAGTAAGAGTAGGTTGACATAGGGTATGTTAGCCGGTAAAGCTTTCAACTCCCACATGCCGGTTCCGCCATTAGCCTGAGTTAGTGTGCCGAAATTGAAGAAGGTTAAAACAACGATTGCCAAAATGGAGAAAATCCGAAAAAACCAGCTTCGCAACAGTGTTTTCGTTTCATACTTAGCAATCGAGCCAATATAGTGCAGAGAGATCATCGGTTTTTATTTGTTGTTGTTTATTCAGTTTGCTTAAGGTTTTTCGAAATAACTGTGGAGTCGGCTTAAACAGCACTCCACTGGTTTAGTTGATTTTCCATAAAGTACACGTAAGCATGCTCCAGGTTGGGGGCAATGTTGTGGCCGTAGTACCCGTTAATCTGGTCGGCAACAACTTGTATTTCCCATCCTTCAGGAGTCGGCACAGTGGAAATAACTGGGTATTTTTCGTTAATCTCCATGTACTCGCTTTCGGTCGCTTTAATGAGCCATACCTTGCCGTTTGCCTGGCTTACAATATCATCGGGTGAACCGGTGTAGGCCAGTTCTCCTTTATTTAGCAGAGCCATGCTGGTGCAGGTACTTGAAATATCGCCAACAATGTGAGTTGAAAGAATGATAATCACATCATTGGTTGAAATAGTTGATAAAAGGTTGCGGAAACGGATGCGCTCTTCGGGGTCGAGTCCGGTAGTTGGCTCGTCTACAATAATCACCCGGGGGCTATTAATCAGGGCCTGAGCAATTCCTAATCGTCGTTTCATACCTCCTGAAAGTCGGTTGGCTTGCCGGTCTCGCGCTTCAAACAATCCAACTTCTTCCAACATGCGGTCAACCTGGTCGGCCCTTATTTTGCGGTTTTTTATGCCGGACAAGCGAGCTGCATAGTCCAAAAATTCGTAGGTCTTCAGTTTCGAGAAAAACCGGAAGTCCTGTGGAAGGTACCCCAGCATCTTTCGGATTTCTTTTCGGTCTTTTACCAGGTCCAAACCATCAATGGTTACTTTCCCGGAGCTTGGTTTCATGAGCGTCACCAAAATGCGCATCAGGGTTGACTTGCCGGCTCCGTTGGGGCCTAAAAGTCCGAACATACCATCGTTTATATTCAGGTTAATGTTTTGAATTGCCCTGTTGCCATTTGGGTATATCTTGCTTAGTCCTTCAATGCTGATTTTCATGTCAGATTTATTGTGTAAAATCTATAGGTTGTTTGTTTGTAACTCAATTCTTCAGACTCCTGATTTGCCGGATCGTTTAATTGGACTTACAAAATTTAACAGAAGAAGTGTATATTTTACTATTAATCGACAAAGGGTCGGATTTAGTCGGTAAAAAGCGGGTTCTTTTTTGCTTTGTAAAGCACTGGCTAGCAGTTGTAGACCTAAAATTGGGTTTAAACAAAAAGAAAGCTGCCGCATTAATTTGCCGCAGCCTCTTCTGTTTTTACTGTTTAATTATTTCTTTGAAGAAGGGAGTTACTTTTGGCCTTTATCATTCTTCGTTTTCGTCGACTCTGCATCAACTTGCTTTTTTGCTGGTGTCTTGCGGATAATTTCAATTTTTTCACGGCCACCGCTTAGTTCTTTGCGTTCAAACGAAATGATGTTAGGATCGTTCAGATCAATTAAATTCCGATTTTGCTTATGAATAAAGCGTTTTCCTGGCATCGGGTGTTGTGGCTGAGGCATCCCTGGTCCCATGCCCGGTCTGAAACCCCATGCCTGATCGTTGTCGTGCCTGATAACCCGATGGCGAATTGAATCATTCTTAAATTCGAATTCGCGCATTATTTCACGATCGTCCGGTCTTCTGACCATGTGCATTCGTGGTTGATGTTCTCCGTTGTTGTCGTTAAATTCAAACCGGAATTGCTTCATTCGTTTATGCATCAGGGAGTCTGGAAATTCAGGAGGCATCCCGGGAGGCATTCCTTCTTCTCCATCCCAAAAGAAATCTTCAAAATCACCATCACCAAAGCAGGTCAAACCATCTTTGTTGGTAGTTATAACGGTGTCGATTTTAGTTGTAACACCATCTTCTACTGTTACAATTTTTAGGTGTTTTTTGATGGTGTTGCTGTCTGCTTTCTGATCGGTAGTGGTCTGTGCTATCGTGTTGACTACCGGCAGCATGGCAGCAATCAACAGACCTGTTTTTAATCCCGTTTTCATTGTTTGTGTTTTTGTTTTTGATTCGATGAAACAAAGATAGTGTGGCCTATCCCCAAGACTGAGTTAAAGCCAGCTTAAAATGAGTTAAAGAAAAGTTAAAGTGAAATGAGCTGTAGCATAAAGCTTTATCTTTGAGCTGAAAACACGAAGATTGGACGAATAGATGAATCGAAAGGCCTTTACATTTATTATGGTATTAATGGGATTATCGATCGCCGGAATTATTCTGGTGCAGATCGTTTGGATCAATAATGCCATTGGCGTAAAGAATGATTTGTTCGACCGAAGTGTAAATGAGGCATTAGGACTGGCTGTTCAACGGATGGAGGATCATCGTAATTTTCGAATTTTTGCGAATCCGGATGACAACGATAGTCTTGAGTGGATGCAACAGGAAGCACCTCCGCCACCACCACGACAGTTTCAGCGATTCAGAAACAACAACTTTCCTCAGAGAATTGAGATGGAGTCTCGAACTGATAGTACTCGGATGAAAAGGAGTACTGTCACGATCTCGAGTGATAGCGGGAAGCAGGTTCATGTTAAAACCATTGTTGTACAGGATTCAGCAAAAGCTTTAGCCCCTCGAATCCCTCAATACGATTTCCAAAGAATAGATTCGCTTCAACAAGCCTTGGATACCATGAAAATGTTATCGCCCGGGCTGCATAATCGCATCAAACTGAAGGCGGAAAATTTACAGCGTTTTAAGCATCGTTTTATTCGTGAAATCGCCGAGGTTGAGCATGTTGAATTACCGATGCCGGAGGTTGTCGAAATTGTGAGACGGGAATTGGCAGATAAGGATATTCCAATCCCTTTTGATTTAGGTGTTTCAGAGAATAATATTTTAATTCGCCGTTCAGCGAAAGCCGATAGTCTGGCATTAGTGAATTCGGCTTATGTTGTGCGCTTATATCCTCATGCCATTTTTGACAGGAATGCCCGGCTTCACATTTACTTTCCAACACAGGGGCGTTTCATTTATAAGTCGGTTACCTGGTTGCTGTTGGCGTCACTGATTTTTTCGTTAATCATTCTGCTTACTTTCACAATTAGTATCTTGTATATGTTGAAGCAGAAGAAGATTTCGGAGATGAAAACGGACTTCATCAATAATATGACGCATGAGTTTAAAACACCAATTGCCACAATTTCGCTGGCAGCCGATTCCATTGTTAACGAAAAGGTGATTGGAGTACCGGAGCGCATTGGTTATTTTGTCGATATGATCAAGAAGGAAAATATTCGCATGAACCGACAGGTTGAAGATATATTGACCATTGCCCGATTGGATCAAAAGGATTTTGAATTTAAATGGGAGGCCGTGGACCTTCACCAATTGATTGAACAAGTAAGTGAAAGTGTTCGGCTACAGGTAGATCGGCGAGGGGGTGTGCTAAAGATGAATTTGAGTGCGATGAATCCGATTGTGACTGCTGATCGTACTCATTGCTCAAATCTGATATACAACCTGCTTGATAATGCGAATAAATATTCGCCCGATAAACCTCAAATTGAGATTGCAACGCGCAACAGCGATAAGGGAGTTACGATCTCGGTTACAGATCAAGGAATTGGAATGAGTAAAGCTGTTCTGTCGAAAATATTTGAACGCTTTTATCGTCAAACGAGTGGCAATATTCACAATGTGAAAGGGTTTGGTTTGGGGTTGAGCTACGTTCGTGCTATTGTAGAGGCCAACAAAGGCACGATACAGGTTAGGAGTGAGCTGGGAAAAGGGAGTTGTTTTGAGGTATTTTTACCTTTTGTAATGGATGTATAAGCAAAAAATCAGCGAATGAAAGATCAAAACATACATATTTTCTTGCTTGAAGATGACCTCAGCTTTGGAGCTGTTTTAAAATCCTACCTGGAGTTGAATGACTACCAGGTGACCTGGGTGAATGATGGAAAACATGCTGTTGATCACTTTCGGGATGGAAATTTCCAACTTTGTTTGCTGGATGTGATGTTACCGCATGTTGATGGCTTTACCGTAGGTGCTGAGATCCGAAAGATTGACGCTCATGTGCCTTTTATTTTTTTAACGGCTAAAACCATGAGGGAAGATGTGTTGAAAGGTTATTCGGTCGGTGCCGACGATTATGTGACAAAGCCATTTGATACGGAAGTTTTGATTTGTAAGATTAAAGCCATTCTTAACAGGGGACGCTTGCCGCAGAAAGCGAAATCCGATATTCACGAGATTGGTAGTTACTTGTTTAATGTGCAAAAGCGTAGTATCAGTCGGAACGGACTGGAGCAGAACCTGTCGCCTAAAGAAGCGGAGTTGCTGGCCTTGTTGGTGGAATACCGGAATGACCTTTTGCCAAGGGAGACGGCGCTGAAAAAGATTTGGGGAGACGATGGCTATTTTACGGCCCGGAGTATGGATGTTTATTTATCGAAATTGAGAAAATACCTGGCAGAAGATTCTGCTATCGAGATCAAAAATATCCATAGCAGCGGATTTATTTTACAAATTAATAAGTAGCCCGTTTATTGATTAGTGTATTAGCTGTTTGTTTATCTATAGGTAGAACCTCTTATTACCTTGGGGCTGATTTAAAGTTTAATTTATTGATTGAGAAAAGCTATTTTTTAGCTTAATTATTGTTATTGATTGACCGTCTTGTGATAATTTTATAGATAGAATGAGTTGTAAGCTTATTTCTCGGCAATCTTAATAGCATTTCATGAAGACCAGAAACAGGACCACCATATTTTTTTTCTTCTTATTCTTTTTGACTTTCTGTGGGAATGAAGCCATGGCCTGGGATCCTTTCAAGCTTGGATTGAAGTTGGATTCACTGTTTAATAATCCGAAGCGGTACAACTTTTTGTCTATGCGTTACCATGCCGGCAGGGTATTACAAACAAATGATTTTTTGCGGGGAGAAAATATGAAAGGGATGCCGATCAATTCGTTTAATGCGCTTGCGTTTAGCTTTGGCGTACAAACAGCAGGTCAAAAACAATGGCACCACATTCTTAATTTCCCGTACTATGGGGTTTCTTTCTACAATGCCGATTTTTTCAATTCTGAGGAATTAGGTTATCCAACTGCTTTGTATGGTTTTATGGGGTTCCCGCTAAAACGCACATTGCGTTCCTCCTTTGGCTACGAACTTGGGTTTGGCTTGACTTATAACTGGAAAGCATACGACCCGTACCGAAACCCGTTTAATATTGCAATTGGATCGCACCGGACGGTTTATATCGATGCGGCATTGTATTACAGCTACGATCTCACAAAGCGCTGGCAGCTGAAAACGGGAGTGAGCTTTACGCATTTTTCGAATGGTGCAACTAAGAAGCCAAATAGTGGGATTAATTTGCTGTCGCCTTTTGTTGAGGTCAATTATAGTTTGCACGATCGTCCTGTACTGATTCGGGAGCCGCAGCCCGCATACTCCAAAAGCTATGAGCTCGCCTTTCATATTGGTGCTGGAGAAAAACAGGAAGTTTACCGCAATCCGCAAGACGACGAGTTGAAAAGAGTTGGAAATTTTTCGATAATGAACCTCTCCGCGGCCTTTTTAAAGCAGCCGAGTTGGAAACATAAGTTTGGAGCCGGTGTCGACTTGACCTACGATACGCAGGGCAATGTGAAAATTGATTACGATAGCGCAGGAATTCCCATTGTCATGAAGTCACCGGATCTGGTTGACAAATTGAAGTTGGGAATATTTGGAACCTATGAATTTTGTATCGCCCGCTTGTCCATTGTTTCTGCTGTCGGTTTCTATGCCCTTCGGAATAAATTTGAGACCGAGCCACCGGTGATCTACGAAAAGTTTGGGCTGAAATATCATTTCAAAAACGATATGTATATAGGCTTACTCGTGCGAGCTTACAGTTTTACCGTAGCCGACGTGCTTGAGTGGAATATTGGCTATCGCTTGCGATGGGATAAAAAGGGTTGATTGAACTAGGGCTGATAAGCCGAGTAGTTCAGAATCTTTTTACAATCCTTTTCCTCCATCAGTTCCGGCAGTGTGATGTTGGGATTTTTTTTCATGTAGGCTTTAACAATTTGCCATCCCAGCCAGCAACCTGTTCTTCCGGGCGACTCAGCTGTGAAACTCGAAGTATAGGGCGATTCGTCGGTGTATCTTTTAATATCCATGCGTTCGTTCGAAAATAGCATTTTATACTCCGCCAGGTATGTCCACATGGCGTTTTCGCGATCTATGCAGAAGTCAAGTTGTTTTTGGGTATATCCAATTTTTAAGCTGTCGGGCGTGTCGGGCAAGGTGGCGTCCAAAAGATAAAGAAGTTTACCTTCATAAATCATGCGGTCGATCAGTTGCGAGCCATAGCCATCGAAGGGAAATTTGGTCATGCACCAGGCATACATGGCTTCGGGAACAATTCTGCCGGGGGTCATATTCTGCTGCTGGTAACGGGGAATACCCAACCGGGGATAGTAGTCACAATCGCTTCCGAGGTATTTATCCAGTCCAATGCCCATCAGGCTGTCAGTCATGACGATGGATTGATTGAAGCCGCTAATGCACGTAAATACTTCAGGAACAGTTTTGTCGGGAAAATAGTAGGCGAAATACCGGAATGCTTCAGCTAATTCGTTACGGACTTTTTCGCGGTCGATGGTTTGATCAACTTTCGACTTCACCTCAAGCATGACTGTATCGTTTACAAAAGTGCGTAGGATATTGGCAAAGTCTGAATCTTCGGGGAAGCCGATTTTAATTACTTCACTACTGAAGAGTGGTAAAATTGAAGGGTATTCTTGCTCTAGCTTCGGTAAGCCATCTTTCAAATCACCTCGTATGGCAAATAAATCGGTTCCAAACTGGTGAAACTTAAAATCGATATGGGTTTTTGACAGGTCAACTTTAAACGGATTTCGCTGACACGAAACGAGAGCAAGTATACTGCAAATAAAAAGGAAGAATAGCTTTTTCATATATCCTCAGTTTTCAACTTTGTCAAGTTTGACGGCAAAAGCAGAGATTAAGCAAGGCTTCTTTCTCAACTGTGTTTTGCCCGATTTATTTTGGCGATGATATATAAAATTGGCTATTCTGGCAAAATTGTGAAACGAAATTCGAAAATTGCGATTTAATTAACAGAGTCAAGTAGTTCCCACAGCTCGCTTTTCACTAACTCGCGGGATTGGTTGGTGGCATTAAAAATGTCGCTCATTTTTTCTTTGGGGTGGGCAACTTGTATCGCTTTACTGTAGTTGGCTTGACCAATTTGAGCGAAATCAGTAAAATCATTTACGGTCAGGTATTGGTAACTCATACCATAACCTGAAGGATATACCCGTCCCCAAAGTGACCAGCCTGTCCGTGAACCTTCTTTCATGAATTCCTCGTGAATTGGTTTCCAAATTTTGTCTTCGACATTCAGGTATTCCTCGTCGTGTCCTTGGGCAACTTTCATGTAATCAACTTCCAGAAATTTCGGTTGAGGAACGTCCTTGGGCGTTTCCAGAAAATCCCGCCGAACTAATAAATTACGGATAACTAAATCCCTACTTTCTTCGGTTTCCATCTGCACCTTTTCAACATCTTTATCAGGGTGAACAGTTAATGGATCAACAGTCCAAGGGTTTTCAAGTTTTTCCGGGTTATTGAATATGGTGACAGTTGCGTAATTATACATGTCGTTCGATGCGGTATACCGGATGTGATACAACTGCCAGGCCAGAATTTCACCATTTTTAATTCGCTCGGCATGCACAGGCTTCCAGAAATTGCGTTCCAGTTCAACATAGTTCCATTCTTTGCCGGGTTTTGTTTTCATATATTCAACAATAACATACAAATTGTCTTGAGCCAGGGAAATAAGAGGGGAAAATGTGAGAAGAAAAGCGAATAGAAGAGGAAGCTTCTTTCGAAGGGAAACAGAACGTGTTTTTGTTTTCATGATGATATTGTTTTGGATTACTGTTTTGTTCTATACGGTTTGCAGCTTATTATGTTGGAATAAAACAGATGAAAACATCCGAATATAACAAGGTTTTTATAGCCCTTATTGGCGGTGTTTGCGTGAAGCGTTAAGCTAAAAAAGCAGTCGGAGATTGTGATTCTTAAAATAATATTCGAGATTTGTGCAAAGCGGTTCAAATAAATCATTCATTTGGATCGTTTCAAAAAACAGGAACATAATCCATGCTCATAAATAATGTCATGAAAAGAATTTTCAGCCTTTTAGCCTTTATTTTGATTTGTGCAGTGAGTTTTGCCCAAAGTCCTTTTCAACTTTCATTTACTGCAAGCCCCTCGGTAAGCTGGATGTCCCCGGAAGGGCAGGGTGTTGAAAGTAATAAGTCGAAAATGGGATACGAGTTTGGTGTTAACGGTGATTTTTATTTTGATGAAGCCATGCGTTATGCCTTTGCAACCGGTTTAGTGATCTGCCAGACCGGAGGTGAGCTGACTTACAATGTGGATAGTGAAACTTTCAATTTTGCCGGGCAGGATTTCAACCAGGGAACCAGTATTCGCTATCGGTTACAATATATTGAAATTCCTTATGCGCTCAAGATGAGGACAAAACAGTTTTATCGCTGGAGTTACTGGGGATTATTTGGGCTTTCGAGCGCGATCAGCATCTCAGCCAAAGCTGATTCAAGTGACAAACAATTGGATAAGAATGATATTGGCGACGAAGTTAAATTGTTTAATACATCGCTGAATGTTGGTATTGGTGGTGAGTATGACTTGGGAGAGCGGAATTCCCTGGTTTTGGGAGTGATCTACAAGGATGGTTTAATGGATGTTACCAAAAATTCGTTAGGCGGAAAAACGACTGTAAATTCACTTACCTTTAAATTAAGCCTGCTTTTCTGATATTTCGGGCGCTTGTTTTTCGATTTCATTTATTTTTGCACTCAATATAAGTCACATTTTAGGTGGACTACGTCGTGTTGTGTGTTTTCGATTTGCAACTTCATGCAGGATGTTCACCGCTATTTATTTTGAAAATTAAAGAAAATGAAAATTGCGCTTGCTCAATTAAATTACCATATCGCGAACTTCGAGAGTAATTCTGAAAAAATACTGGACGCTATTGCCTCGGCAAAAGAGGAAGGAGCTGAATTGGTTGTATTTTCCGAACTCGCTGTATGCGGTTACTATCCGCATGATTTATTGGAGCGAAAAGAGTTTATTGAAAAAGCCATTGACTATATTGAAAAAATCGCCAAGGCTTGTGTTGGTATAGCCGCTGTGGTTGGTGGACCAAGTATTAACGAAGGAAGTCGGGGAAAGAAACTGTTCAATTCGGCCTATTTCCTGAATGACGGTAAAGTTCAGGCGATTCGGAATAAATCGTCTCTGCCAACCTACGATATTTTTGATGAGTATCGTCATTTTGAACCCAACCGGGAATTCGAACTGGTTGAATTTAAAGGCAAAAAACTTGCTTTGACTATCTGCGAGGATTTGTGGGATGAGCAACCAACACAAAACGAATTTGGGCGGGATAAACTTTACCAGCGTAACCCAATGGCAGAATTGAGTAAGCTTAATCCGGACCTGATAATTAACTTGTCGGCCTCGCCGTTCTCCTACAACCAGGAAAGCTGGCGGAAAGATATTTTGGTGAAAAATGCCCTGAAATATCAATTACCGATTGCCTATGTAAATCAGACCGGAGCTCATACCGAGCTAATCTTTGACGGCGGTTCATGCTTTGTTAACGCTGATGGTTCTATTCCGGTGGAAATGGCTTATTTTAAAGAAGACTTTTGTATTGTAGATACCGAGAATCCGGTTGAGCAAAAACAGGAAGAACACGATTATATTGGAAAAATTCATCAGGCATTAATTCTGGGAATTCGCGATTATTTCAAAAAAATGAATTTTCAGGATGTGGTGTTGGGACTGTCCGGAGGAATTGATTCGGCGGTTGTTTGTGCCCTGGCTGCCGAAGCATTGGGAGGTCAGAATGTACGCGGTATCCTGATGCCATCGCGTTTTTCGTCGGATCACAGTGTGGCAGATGCGATTCAATTGGCTGATAATTTAGGTGTGCGTTACGATATTATTGGTATTCAAAGTATGGTGGATGACTTTGAAAAAGAGTTGAATCAGGTTTTCGAAGGATTGCCTACGGGAGTTGCCGAAGAAAATGTGCAGGCCCGAACAAGGGGGATCTTGGTAATGGCTGTATCCAATAAATTCGGAAACATTTTGCTGAATACCACAAATAAGAGTGAATGTGCAGTTGGTTACGGAACTTTGTATGGCGATATGAACGGTGGTTTGGCTGTTTTAGGCGACGTTTATAAAACGGATGTCTATAAGTTGGCCCGCTACATTAATCGCAATGAGGAAGTGATTCCGGAAAACAGTATCGTAAAACCCCCATCAGCGGAATTACGACCGGACCAAAAAGATACCGACTCCTTACCCGACTATGATATTTTAGATGGAATACTTTTCCGTTATATCGAAATGAACCAATCACCCGATGAAATCATAAGTCAGGGTTTTAATCGCGATACGGTACTAAAAACAGTACGTATGGTCAACCAAAATGAGTATAAAAGGTTTCAGTCTCCCCCGATTTTGAGGGTTAGTTCAAAAGCTTTTGGTTTTGGGCGTAAAATGCCCCTGGTGGCAAAATATAGTTAAAGAATATTCCCGCTTACTCAGCGTTTTTATTTTTCAAGACAGCAGTCGGTTAGCAGGGTGATTTTACCACTCCTAAAATTTCGTATTTCACAAATTTCATTAACTTTGATGCTGTAAAACATGTAAATTGGAACCTATGCTGAGTCAAGAACAGGGAGTCAAAGAAATATTTGAAAATCCTAAGTCCGTTTTCAGTTTATTGAGCCCCCAAGAGAAAGAAGACCTAATCAAACACAGTTCTATTGAATTTTTTAAAAAAAATGAATTTATCTACAAAGAGGGCGATATGCCATCGGCCTTTATGTTCTTGATAGATGGGAAAATTAAAATATTTAAAGAAGGTGTTGGAGGGCGCGAGCAAATTATTCGCATGACCAAGCCATTGGGCTATGTTGGTTATCGTGCCCTGATCGCAGAAGAAATTCACAATGCTTCTGCTGTAACCCTGGACGATTCGTCAGTCTTGGTCGTTAAGACCGAGTACTTCTTAAGCAAGCTGCTTCGTAATCCCGATTTTTCATTTCGACTGATTCAAAAGTTGGCCCGGGAACTGGGATTTTCAAATTCCAGAACTGTTACATTAACCCAAAAACATATTCGTGGACGATTAGCCGAATCTTTGCTTTTATTGAAAGAGAAGTATGGCTTCGAACACGATGGGGTATCGCTTAGAGCGTATCTTTCGAGAGAGGACATTGCTAACTTGTCAAATATGACGACTTCGAATGCTATTCGTACGTTGTCGAACTTTTCAAGTGAGAAAGTGATTGCAATCGATGGACGAAAGATCAAGATTCTCGATCTTCAGAAATTAGAGCGGATAAGTAAATTAGGATAAAAAAGAAAATCCCGTCAGAACGACGGGATTTTTTATTTCTTGTTGTTTCCAGCTTAGATTTGTTCCCAGCCCTGCCGGTAGGTGTGTCTAATCCATTCAGCAGCCATTGTCATGGCCTGAAATTCCCGATATTCATCATTAAACTGAGGAGAGCCATCTTCCATTGAGAAATTAGATTTGCTTAAAATCTTTAAGCGATCGTTAGGAGAAATGTTGGTGAATTGCATGTTGTTCCCATCCCATCGTAGTTTTCGATTTAAACTTTGCAAGCGAACAGCTAAAACCCCAAGCATAACCATCTCGTTTAGCGGGCCGGCATAACCGAATTCTGACGATGCTTCAACCCGGTTTCCCTTGCTCTCTTTGCAAGCCCTTAGCCAGTCTTGTTCGTGGCCGCCTTCCATGGCATTGGGAATTCGTCTGATTTGTTTTGGCGGAGCCTGAAAATGGGCCATCTCACTTGTTGGAAGTAACTGTGGATTTAAGCCGTAAGTACCGCACATGATTTTTCCTTTGGTTCCGTAAAAAATACATCCGCCACCTTCATCTCCCATTTGCTCTCCGTCTTTCAGTTCTTCCGGACGATCAGGTCGCAAGCCACCATCGTACCAATTCACAACGACGCGTGGCATGGCAACTTTGGGGAGGTTATCGCGAGCAGGAAATTCCCAGCTAATCTTTTCTGCATCCGGTGCTGAGTCTGTTGTGAATTTGGTTGAACTGGCCTGAATTGTTTCCGGATATTGTAGCTTTAAGGCTTTAAATGCCGGATCAAGGATATGGCAAGCCATATCACCGAGGGCACCTGTTCCGAAATCCCACCATCCGCGCCAGTTCCAGGGGTGATATATCTCGTTGTAAGGACGCATTGTTGCCGGTCCAACGAACAAATCCCAGTCTAAAGTTCTTGGTACGCGCATTCCTTTTTCGGGGCGGCTCAACCCTTGTGGCCAAATAGGGCGGTTAGTCCAGGCATCGACTTTCGTAATCTCCCCAATTTTCCCAGCCCAAATCCATTCGCAAATATCGCGGATTCCATCAGCCGAATTGCCTTGGTTCCCCATTTGCGTTGCTACGCCGTAGCGTTTAGCTGTTTCAGCCAATACGCGCGACTCGTAAACCGAATGGGCCAAGGGTTTCTGGAGATATACATGTAAGCCCTGACGCATGGCTAAGTAAGCAGGTAGGGCGTGGGTATGGTCGGGAGTTGCAATAACTACGGCATCAATGTCTTTCTGATTTTCCAGCATCACCCTGAAATCTTTGTAGCGGCTGGCCAGAGGCCATTCACGAAACGAGTTTCGGGTGGCATATTCTTCATCCACATCGCAGAGTGCAACAATGTTTTCATTTTCCATGTATTTCAGGTTGCGGTAGCCCATTCCGCCAACGCCGATTCCGGCAATATTAAGCTTGTCGCTTGGGGCACGGTGTCCCAGGCCTGCAACTACATGACTTGGTAAAATGGTTAAGCCGGCTAAACTACCGGTAACGGTACCAATAAATGATCGGCGATTGATCGTGGATTTTTCGGGTTTCATTTGTTGTGTTTGAGGTGTTGCGCAGGGCAATTTAATAAGAAAAGAGCATCTCCGAAAGAATAACTTGCATAAGCTGGTCCGTTTTGATACTTGACGGACAGGATGAGAAGAGAAAACCGAAGACCAGTTTTGGTTACCCTAATTTTCGGTTTTCTAAATCGTTCTAGATATACAGACAGTAATAAGCAACTTGTTGAGTGGCTTTTACTTTAAAGCGAACATCTTTCTCAACACGGAAGGTCTCTCCGGTCTCGAAAGTTTTCCATTCTGTTTCTCCCGGTAATTGAACGATTAAGCTTCCGCTGGTGATCGTCATCAACTCAATTGTGGCTGTGCCGAATTCATATTCACCGGCTTCCATGACGCCAATTGTGGCTGTGCCTTCTTCATTCTCAAGTGCAATTGACTTTACCGCACCTTCGAAATACTCGTTTACTTTCAACATACGTTCTGTGTTTTTAGAGAATTTATTTGAGAGCTTAAAAATAGCAGAATTGAATTTATCTTTTTCGATTGGTGAGCAAAAACAGGCGGTGAAAATCATTCTTGTTACCGATATAGCTTTTCTCTATTCTGCTTCAAAAAAATCAATTTGACTGGTGTGGTTGAATGCCCTACATTTGTTAACAGAAACATGAAACAATAGACAACGATTCAGAAAACGAAAACATTTTTTCAGAGGTTTATTTTTGAGGCAACATTTTAATTAATAGCTTTCTTATTCATAAAAGGGAACCGAATACCGATCGGTTCCCTTTTTAGTTTTATAGAAATAAAAAAGAGGAGCAATGCCCCTCTTTCGTTAAAAGTGTTACTCCTATTTGTTAAGGAACCTAGTAAGAGGTTCCTCCCTCAAAATCCATTTCGTTGGTGCCATCTCCTTCAGATTGCTTGTTTGCTTTGTAGTTATTCAGTTTAAAACTAAGTGTGAGCTGAACCACGCGAGGTTCGTGTTTGAATTTAAATGTTGAGTAGAAATTGCTTCCGCTGTTTGTTCCTTTCCAACCTCCTGAACCGAAAATGTCCTGGACGCTCAGGGTCGCTGTTAACTTGCGATCCAGAAATTCCTGGCGATAGGATACGTTGGAATAGAATGATCCTTTGCGGTCACCCTGAGCTGATACTGAAGGACCGCGGTACATTCCCATGACTTGCATACGGCTGGTTGTCGAAAATTTAACGGTAGCATTTACACGTCCGTCGGTATTTGTGCTGGATCGATCGATATATTCACCCAAAACTTCTCCCTGAAGCTTGTAATTGTACATAGAAACACTGGAATTCAGTAGTAACCATTTGGTAAGGTTCAGATTTAGCATTAACTCGGCTCCAGTCGATTTATCCTGACTAACGTTTGTGCTGGTCATGACGTACATTCCATCGTCGCGGACTTCCGTAATCCGGGAAATAACATTGCTTGTTTCACGGTGAAAAGCATCTAATGAGATAAAGGAAGTACCAAAGCGTTGCATCAAACTCATATCATACGAGTTGGTATATTCCGGTTTCAGATCCGGATTTCCCTTACGGATAGTCGTTTGGTTCATAAATGTTTCAAACGGATCCAAATCCCAACCTCTCGGGCGGTTAATCCGACGGCTGTAGCTGGCCATCAACTGTGTATTCGTTAATAAGTCGTATGAAGCATGCATGGATGGAAACCAGTCAATACGATTAATTTTGTAGGTCTGGTTACTGGCAGTGTGGGTAATTTCTCGATTGGTATATTCGCCGCGTAAACCGGCCATCAATTCAATTTTATCAAATTTATTGGAGTAGGTTGAATAAAGCGCATGGATATCGCGCTTGAAATCCATCCTGCTCGAATAGTTCGGATCGTTGATCCAGCTTTGGCTTTCGGAATCGAAATTTTCAAACAGGTAATCTTCTGTTTCGCGTCGCATGCGACTTTGCAAGCCGGCTTCCAGTTTCCCG
>NZ_JBZQJF010000059.1:0-10454 GCF_059905295.1 Mangrovibacterium sp. | reverse complement strand
GTTTAAATCCGATTCAGCAATGACGTGGCCCCACCAACTCGAAACTCAAAACTTGGAACTTTAACGATTCTGGCTTATTCCATCTTTTTGGCTTCTTCCCAATATTTATCCATTTCGGATAATGGCATTGTTTTCAGGTCGATGCCTTTCTTCAGCGTTTGACTTTCCAGGTAGGCGAAACGCTTCATGAATTTCAGGTTAGTACGTTCCAAAGCGGCTTCCGGATCAATTTTATATAGTCGTGCGGCATTGACCATGGCGAAAAACAGATCGCCAAACTCTGCTTCTATTTTATCCTGGTCGTTGCTGTTCATTTCGTGCTGAAGTTCGCCAATTTCTTCTTTTACCTTCTCCCACACCTGATCGGGGTATTCCCAGTCGAAACCAACACCGCTGACTTTCTCCTGTATGCGGTTCGCTTTCACCAGAGCCGGCAGCGATGATGGAACACCTTCCAAAACCGTTTTCTTTTTACGGCCTTTTTCTTTCAACTTCAGTGCTTCCCAGTTTTGCTCTACCTCGCGGGCATTGTTAACACCTACTTCTCCGTAAATATGCGGATGTCGATAAATCAGTTTTTCGTTGAGCGACTCAATAACATCTTTGATGTTAAAGGCGTCTTTCTCTTCTCCGATTTTTGCATAAAACACGATATGAAGCAGCAGGTCGCCCAGTTCTTTTTTTATTTCATCCAGATCGGACTGCAAAATGGCATCGCCCAATTCGTAAGTTTCTTCGATGGTTAGTTTGCGCAACGACTCAAATGTTTGCTCCCGGTCCCACGGACACTTTTGGCGCAATTCATCCATAATTCCCAACAGGTCGCCAAAAGCTTTCAATTTATCATCCATAGTTCTTTTGTTTATTCAATTGTCAAATTATACTTCTGCAACAGACCGCTTAAGCCGTTGTTTGCGAAACGGGCCCCTTTCATTCGATTTTGCTCCGGATCGATGGTGTAGTTGATGGCGGTGCTGAAATCAGCTTGTTGCAGGTTGCAGTTTTCAAATTGTGATCCATTTAAATCACAGTTCCCAAAATTGGCCTTTTGAAGGTTGACTTCAAAGAAATCGGCTTCGCGAATTGAGCACTGTTTAAAACGGGTTTGTTTCATGTTTTTACGGCTGAAAATGGCATAATCGAGCAGACAGCTTTCAAATTCAACCTGAAACAAAAAATCAGCACAGGCACTGAAGTCAAAACCAACCAGCTTGCAGCTTTTAAAGTGAACTTCTTTTAAGCCAGCCTGTGTTACTTTGGTCATTGTAAAGTTACAGTCCGTAAAACGGCAGTCGACCAATTCGGTGAAGCGGAAGTTGCAATTTTCGAAGGAGCAAGCTTCGAAGTGGCATCCATCGAATGTTTGATCGGCCAGTTGTTCTGTTGTAAATTGCTGACTCTTGAAATGCTCGTCGTAATGCGCCATTGGGTTGATTCGATTTGAAAACAGATTCAAAGTTATCAAAATATCTGCTTGACCTTCGCTTGTATTTTAAATGAATGGGAATTTCCCGGATTTTGGCAGATCATACAACTATTGGGAATGCAGTTTAACATTTCCCCAAAAGTTTGGCCCCTATTTTGCTTGGTTTATTTTTATTTAAACCGATGTGAAACTGCATTGTCGATTTTTTCTTTTATTATTGTTGGCAATTGCTTGTGGACATAACAAAAAACCGAACGAATGAGAAAAATTTACCTTTTACTATTGGTCGCTTTGAGCGTAGCAGCCTGCACCTCGGGGCGTAAAGCACTGGACCAGGGAAACTTTCTGGATGCCTTTGTGAAAGCAACCAACCGGTTAAGCCAGGATCCTGATAATAAAAAAGCACAAGAAGTTGTAACCAGCGGCTATCCGATGGCTATGCAATATTATCAGGAGGAGATTGATTTGACCTTAACAGGAAACGATCCGTTTAAGTGGAATAAAGCCCTGGCGTTGATGCAGACAGTGAACCGAATTTCGGATCAGATACGCCGAATCCCTGCAGCACGTAAGTTAATCACTTCACCCAAAACCTATACGACTGAATTGGCAGATGTGACTGAAAGGGCTGCAGAAGAGCACTATGCAGCAGCGGTAGCTTTTATGGATTTACAAACCAAAGAGGATGCCAAGCAGGCTTGTCGTCATTTTCAGCAATGTGTTGGGCTGGTTCCCGGATATAAGGATGCGATCCAATTGATGAATGATGCTAAAGATATGGCCACCACCCGCGTAATTATTGAGCCTCTTCCGGCACCATCGCTGCGTTACGAACTGAATGCTGATTTCTTTTATTCGGAATTGATGACCAAGATGAATCAATTGTATCCCGGGCAAAGTTTTGTGAACTTTTATACGCCGGAACAGGCTGAACAAGTGAAGCTGAAATATCCGGATATGGTCGTTCAGTTGAATTTTCTCGATTTCAATATTGAACATCCCAAACATTACGAGGAAGTAAAAGACTTAAAACGGGATGTTGAAGAAGTTTACGAAAAGAAGATTTCACGCGACTCTGTGGTTACAGAAAAACGGATTGTTACCGTTAGCGGAAAAATTAAAGTACTAACCGACGAAGTTTATTCGGCAGGAGTGGTCAAATTGGATATTAATGATTTTCAAGCAAACCGAAGCTTGCTGGATGATAATATTCCCGGGGAGTTTATGTGGCGCAATCAACATGGTATGTTTTTGGGGGACGAACGGGTGTTGAGTAAAGAGGAAATAGCACTTCTTGAAAATGAAGCGGTGGCACCTCCCGGACCACAGGAATTGTTCCACGAATTTACGCGCCCCATTTTTGCAAAACTGGTTGACCGGATGAATGGTTTCTTCAGGCAATACAACTAATCCGAAAACCATCGGATTCTCTTTTGAGCGCAATGTGCTAAGCATATTTTAACCAAAGAGGTTTTTTATAAAAGAAGAAAGGCAGACTCGATTGTAATCAAGTCTGCCTTTCTCTTTGAGTAAATGCTCAGGTTTTAAAATCGTGTTGAGTGGTAGAAACAGATGCTAAACATGATTGCAGGTCGTTCCAGGTAAAACCATTGGAAATCCCAATCTTCCATTTTAGTACCTTCGCGGGGCATATAAAGCCAGTGCTTGGTTTTAAAATAGCTGTATCCCAATTTAAAGAGCAAAAAGTCGTGGCGTCGTTGTAGCTGATGACGATATCCAATCCCCAATTCGTAAAGTGGTCCCTTATGCTGTTTGTCGGCATCGGTGCGCATGGCATAGCCCCCATCAGCATAAATAAATGGGGAACGGGCTTGCCTTCCTGTGAAGTACTTAAAATTAACGGTTACCGGCAAGGTGCGCATTTTGGGACTATGATATTCATTAAAGCCTAAGCCGGCACCAACCGAAAAATAGTCGTTGAGGAAGATGTTGGCTGTCGCTTTTACCCCGAAATTGAACGGGGAATAGTCACTAAAATTATAATAGTCCGATTTCATCTTTAAACCATAGCCGGCACTCCCTTCAAGGGTATAATAAAAACCGTTATTCCGGATGATCCGGTTTTGGGCATAGCCATTGGTTGCGATTAAGAAGAACAAGCCTAAGGTTAATGTTTGGCAAAGTGAACGTACTTTCATGGACTCGAATTAAGATAGATTTGGTTGATAACACGTAACCCCTTTTCCTATACAAAGAAACGAAGAACGAAGGACTTTAGTGTTTAATGACGTACAGAATTTATGTTTCAGTAGTTGTTTGTATAAACTTGATTCCAGGTCAGGAGATTAAAAATCTCAAAACTTTGTTAATTCAAAATATCCGTTGAATAGGGGATTTCGCGCCTTGCTGAAAAAGTTTATTTTTGTGACATGATGAAAATGCAGCCCATCTTATCTTACGTATTATTGACGGTTTATTTGGTCGTCATGGTGCATAGTATGGTGCCGCATCATCATCATGAGAAATCCTTCGAAAACAAATGTTTTCAGGAAATCTCCTGCGTGCATATGGCCGAGCATTCATCGCTTTGTGCTGACAGTTCGTGCAATCATCCTGATGAACAAGTTCCTTGTCACTTCGAAGTAAAGCCGGTTCCGGGAAAATCGCTTGTATTGAGCAGCTATGCGATCCTGGCAGTTGTGCTGCAGCAATTTCATGTTCCGGAAGAGGAACAATGTCAGTGGCCTCAATCCCTGGTGCCACATATTCAGGAACCTTATCTGCAAACTTTTGGGCTACGTGGCCCACCAGCACTCGTGTAAATAACCTTTTTTGACAGCTTAAGGAGTGAGCTGTCTGCTGTTTTTCAGGCATCACTGCTGTTGCCTGATGTGGTATTTATTATTTACACGAAATTTATGAAAGCATATTCTATAGTTGTGGCCGCACTAGCCATCTTGTTGGCGGGCTGTGCCGGTCATGACCCAAAAGAAAAACATCAGGAAGGTGAGGACGAACATCACCATCACGATGAAATACACGAGCAGATCATTCAATATACAGATCGTTACGAGTTATTTGCAGAAACGGAACCACTAGTCGTTAACGAGAATCGGTCGGTATTGGCCCACCTTACCCGTTTGTCGGACTTTAAGCCTTTGACAGATGAAACGGTAAAAGCCGAGCTGAAGGTCGGTGATCAAACTGTTCAGGCAGAAGTGGCGCCTAAGCGTCCGGGGATTTATGAGTTGAAGTTTAAAGCACCACAGGCCGGTGAAGGGCAACTAACCATTTTTATTCAAGATAAGCAGGAGCGTATTGATGCTCCGGTTCGGATTTATCAGGATGATCATGAGCCACACCACGAACTGGAGGGTGAAGAAGCGCCGGCTAATGCTGTTAGTTTTACGAAGGAGCAGTCGTGGAATGTTGCTTTTGGAACAGGTCTGGCTCGTTTGGCTCCGGTTGGACAACTGATTAAAACAACTGCCCGCGTTGAGGCTTTGCCTGCAAAATCGCATACCCTGACTGCACAAACCTCGGGAACGCTCAATTTTACATCGAACAGTATGGTTGACGGGAGTTCGGTTAAAGCCGGGCAAGCCTTGTTCACCATCCAGGGATCGGGAATGGGCGACGACAATGCAGCTCTGGTTTACCAGGAGGCTAAAGGCGACTACGAGCTTGCGAAAGCTGAATACGAACGGATGCAGCAATTGGTTGACAAAGAAATCGTATCGAAGCGGGCATATCAGGAAACCAAAAATCAATACGAAAAAGCGAAAGCAAAATTCGATAACCTGCAGCACAACTTCAACTCGGAAGGACAGGTAGTTTATGCCTTGTCAGCCGGAGTGCTGGAGAAGATTCGGGTGCACAACGGACAGCATGTCGACAAAGGTCAGACACTGGCAACGATTGCTTCCTATTCCAAGGTTCAATTGGTGGCCAATGTGCCGAGTCGTTACCGGACCGACTTAAGCTCGGTGCTGGCAACAAGTTATAAAAGTGACAGCCAGAACTGGAAAACACTCGATGCCAGCCTTACATCGGTTGGGCAGCGGGTGGATGAGAGTAGCTTCCGGCTTCCGGTTTATTTTGAAGCTGCGAATACAGGGGATTTACTGCCCGGAAGTTTGATCGAACTGAACATTACCTGTTCTGCAGATCGTCCTGTTGTGGTAGTGCCAACAGTTTCTTTGCTGGAGCAGCAGGGAAATTACTTCGTTTATGTGCAGCTTAATCCCGAGTTGTTCGAGAAACGGCAGGTCTTCCCCGGAGCCTCCAATGGGGTGGAGACTGTAATCACGGAAGGTCTTACTGATGGTGAACGCATTGTTACCAAGGGGGCCGTGTTGGTGAAGTTGGCTTCTGTGTCTAATACGCTCGATCCGCATGCCGGACACGTTCACTAAGCGAAAGGAGGAATTATGCTGGATAGAATAATCAGATTTTCGCTTCAAAATAAACTGATCGTTTTACTGGGAGCCGCGATACTCCTGTTTTCGGGTGTTTATGTAGCCCGTGATATGGATGTGGATGTGTTCCCCGACCTGACGGCGCCAACAGTGGTCGTTATGACCGATGCGCATGGAATGGCAGCCGAAGAGGTTGAACGCCTGGTTACCTTCCCGATTGAAACAGCGGTAAATGGTGCTACTGATGTACGCCGCGTGCGTTCCAAATCGTCGCAGGGCTTTTCATTTGTCTGGATTGAGTTTGACTGGGGAACGGATATCTTTCGGGCTCGGCAGATTGTGAGTGAGAAGTTGGTCGGGCTGGCCGGACAAATGCCTGTTGGCGTTGGCCAACCGATAATGGCTCCACAGTCGAGTGTGATGGGCGAGGTCATGTTCATTGGTATGCAAGCCGATTCAACGTCGATGATGGATTTGCGTACGATCGCCGACTGGAATGTAAAGCCGGTGTTGTTGGCGACAGGAGGTGTGTCGCAGGTGACGATTATTGGCGGCGACTATAAACAATACCAGGTGCTGGCCAACCCACGCCTGATGGACTATTACAATGTAAGCCTCGATGAACTGACTGCCGTTTGTGCCGGAATGAGCAATAATGCAACCGGCGGCGTGGTTCGTGAGTTTGGTAACGAGTATGTTGTTCGCGGCATGGCTCGAACTGATGACCTGGATGAGCTGGGGCGCACTTTTATAAAAGAGAAAAACGGACAGCCGGTTTATGTAGAAGATGTGGCCGAATTAAAGATCGATGCAGCGGTGAAGATGGGTTATGCCTCGCAAAATGCGAAACCAGCTGTGATCCTTTCGGTTTCGAAGCAGCCTAATACAAATACGCTTAAGCTGACTGAACGAATCTCGGAAAACCTGGAGGCCTTAGGAAAAACCTTGCCTCCTGATGTTGTGTTGGATTCGCATATCTTCCGTCAAGCCGATTTTATTGAAACAGCTGTCAACAATGTGAAGGACGCCTTGCTTGAGGGAGCCGTATTTGTTGTGATCATTCTTTTCCTGTTTCTCGGTAGTTTCCGAACAACCGTCATTTCCTTGCTGGCAATACCCTTGTCATTATTGGGCGCGGTGCTGGTGTTAAAAGCGCTGGGATTGAGTATCAATACGATGAGTTTGGGGGGTATGGCTATTGCCATCGGTTCGCTGGTCGACGATGCGATTATCGATGTGGAGAATGTTTTTAAACGCTTACGGCAAAACCGACAGCTGCCCGAAGCCGAACGGCAGGTGGCCTGGAAGGTGGTTTTTGAAGCCTCGAAGGAGATTCGTTCATCGATCTTCAATGCAACATTGATCATCATTGTAGCTTTTATCCCACTGTTTTTCCTGTCGGGAATGGAAGGGCGCATGCTGAAGCCTTTGGGGATTGCCTACATCGTTTCGCTCTTTGTATCGTTGATTGTAGCCATGACGCTCACGCCCTTGTTGTGCCGTTTGCTGTTGACCGGTGAAAAGTATTTAACGAAGAAAAGTAAGGAAAACTGGCTAACCCGGCAGATGAATCATTATTACGAGCGTTCGCTCCTGATGGTATTCCGACATAAGAAAGTTGTGCTTGGCTCGGCCTTGGTTTTGCTTCTTGCTTCCATCTTGTTACTAACCGTCATGGGGCGAAGCTTCCTGCCCGAGTTTAACGAAGGCGCTTTGACGATAACCGCAGTCAGCGAACCGGGGATCTCGTTGGATGAAAGCAACCAACTGGGACGATTGATTGAAGAGAAATTGTTGTCGGTACCGGAAGTGATCAGCACAGCCCGCCGTACAGGGAGGGGAGAATTGGACGAACACTCGCAAGCAACGAATAGTGCTGAGATTGAGGTGCGTTTCGAATTGAAGGATCGCTCAGCCGAAGCCTTTAAAGAGGAAGTGCGTGCAAAATTGAAACGTATTCCGGGCATAGCTGCCACTGTCGGACAGCCTATTGGGCACCGGATTGATCATATGCTGTCAGGTACAAGGGCCAATATTGCTATCAAACTGTTTGGATCGGAGTTAACAGAACTGTACAGAATCGGTAGTCAGATTCAGCATGAGATTGTTGATATTGAAGGTTTGGTAGATGTGAATGTGGAGCAGCAGGTGGAAGTGCCGCAAATTCAGATTCGTGCACGACGAACGATGTTGGCACATTACGGCATCAGCATCGACGAATTTAACCATTTTGTTGAGCAGGCAATTGGTGGCGAAAAGCTGGCCGATATTTACGAAGGACAACGCAGCTTCGATCTGTTCCTGCGTTTTCAACCTGAATTTACCAATACGATCGATGGCATCAAAACTGCTTTGATTGACACGCGGCAGGGTGGAAAAGTGCCGCTGGAAGAAGTGGCTGATGTGTTGTCGGTTGCCGGACCAAACGGTATCAGTCGGGAGAATGTACAACGTAAGATTGTTGTTTCGGCCAACGTGAGTGGACGTGATTTGCGCGGTGCCGTAAACGATATTCAGCAAACCATTAATGAGCATGTTTCCCTTCCCGAAGGTTATCGGCTGGAATATGGCGGACAGTTTGAGAGTGAAGCCCGCGCCTCGCGAACGCTGGCTTTGACAACAGCACTGGCTATTCTCATCATCTTCTTATTGCTGTACCAGGAGTTCAAAAATATTAAACTGGCCGGTATCATCTTATTGAACTTACCAATGGCAATGATTGGTGGTGTGGTGGCCATCTGGATCACTTCGGGCATTATCAGCATTCCGGCAATCATTGGTTTTATCACCTTGTTTGGTATTGCTACACGCAACGGTATCCTGTTGGTGTCGCGCTTTCAGCAAATGGAAGAGCAGGGCATGAAGCTGGGAGATATTTTGATCCGTGGTTCTGTCGATCGGTTGAACCCGATCCTGATGACAGCCCTGACGGCGGCTTTAGCACTTATTCCGCTGGCCATGCGCGGCGATGCCCCGGGCAACGAAATTCAAAGCCCGATGGCCAAAGTGATCCTGGGCGGATTGCTGTCTTCTACTTTACTGAATATTTATCTGGTGCCGGTGGTTTACCAGCTGCTGCACCGTTTCGGACTTTTAAAACAGCGAGAAAATGAAGAAACTACTTTATAGTTTGCTGATTGTTCTGGGAGCGATTCCAGCTATTGCTCAGCAAAAACTGGATGATTGTTTACAGACAGTCATCTCGAATAATGTTGCTTACCGGGCACAGCAGGCTCAAAGTCAGGCTCAGCAGGCTGAAAACCGAGTAGGAAATACCCCTGACAATCCGCAGGTTGAAGGTGGCTATTTGTGGGGAAGCCCTTCTGCCATTGGTAATCGTAAAGACTTGTCGGTAAGCCAGGAGATTGCGTTTCCAACGGTTTACCATCACCAAAAGAAACTGGCCGATTTACGCGATCAACAGGCGGAAATGAGCACCGAACAATATCGCCTGGTGGTAATGCAGGAAGCTGCTCAGTTATGGGTGGAACTCGTGTCTCTCAATCAACGAATTGCCATTCAACAGGAACGGACACAACAAGCGAAAGCTTTAGCCGATGCTTATGCCGAACGACTGGCTGCCGGTGATGCGAACCGGATCGATCGGAACAAAGCAGCCTTAAATTCCCTGCAGGCTGAAAAATCACTGGAGGCCTTGCAGCAGGAGCAGGAGTTGTTGCAACTTAGCCTGGAGACCTTAAATGGTAATCAAGCTTTGCCGGTGGAGGAAGATCACTATGACGCAGTTAACTTACCGCAAGATTTTGAGAGTTGGGCCAACCAGAGGGTGCAACAAAATCCGCAGGCGCGATGGTATCTATTGGAAGCCAATGCTGCTGAACGATCGATTAAGCTGAATCAAAGTAAAAGCTTGCCGAAGATCAGCGGAGGCTACATGATGGAAAATACCATTGGTGAGAAGTTTCAGGGGATAACGCTGGGCCTCTCTGTACCGCTTTGGGAAAATAAGCATGCGGTTAAAGCGGCCCGCCTGAAGCAGGAATCTTTACAGATGGAAGAGCAAAACTTTCAGCTTCAGTTTAAGTCGGAGCTGCATCAATTGTATCGATCCGTTGAGTTGGCCTCGGCTCGGGTGAAGGATATGCGTCAGCAGCTAAGCATGATTCAGCAAGAGGCCTTGCTTAAAGATGCTTTGGAAGCGGGGCAAATTTCACTGATTGATTACCTGCTTGAATTACAGTTCAACTATGATGCGATCGATCAGTTGACCGAAGCTGAAAAACAACTACAACTGGCCTGGGTAAAATTGAAGGTGTTGGGAATGTAGCGATTGCCTCTAGTCATGAAGGGGTAAATGGAAGGACCAGGATTACTTCTTCATCGAATCTCCTTCTACCAATGACAGATAAAATGATTGAAGGATAGATGGATTGAAGGATTGAAGGATTGAAGGAGCTTCAAGTTGACTCAAATTCCAGGCTTTAAATTCCAACTTTCAAAAGGGCACCTGCTGGACGTTAGTGTTCATTCGCAGTGTTCAGTCTCAAGAAAGTGTTCAGTCTCAGTTACCAGTCCTAGAGAGCTGAAACCCGGAACTCGTAACTCGCAACTTGGAACTTGGAACTTGAAAGATTGCCGCGTCCTCCTGCGTCGTCCTCGCAATGACGGAACCCGGAACCCGCAACTTG
>NZ_JBZQJF010000058.1:0-6774 GCF_059905295.1 Mangrovibacterium sp. | reverse complement strand
TGCAGATGTAATAAATATATCCTTCTCTTCAGCCAATCGAAGGATTCAGGGAGACATCCCTTCAGAATATGTTCTTCATAATGTCAAAATGTGAGGGGAGGCAACCCGCAGCCTCCCTTTCATTTACTTAAAAATTAAACACTATGGACGCATTTATTAACGGAAGACAAAATCAAATCCTGACCAAGGGTCAAGGAAAAGAGGATGCAACAATTGCTTGCGGGAAAGCCAGTGAGGCTGGTTCAGTCAGTCAAAGGGCATGTGTGTTTTGCGGATCAAGGGTAGTTCTTTACCCGATCGCTGATGCACTTCATCTTATCCACGGGCCGGTAGGCTGTGCAGCTTACACCTGGGATATTCGCGGATCCCTTTCTTCGGGACCGCAAATTCACCGATTAAGTTTTACAACTGATTTAAAAGAAAAAGAAGTAGTCTTCGGAGGAGAAGAACGCTTGTATAAAGCTTTAATTAGTTTGATTGAAACCTATAAGCCGAAAGGCGCTTTTGTATATGCCACCTGTATTGTCGGGGTGATTGGCGACGATGTTGAAGCTGTGTGTCGGCGGGTGACACGTGAAACCGGCATCGATGTAATCCCGGTAATGTCAGAAGGATTTAATGGAACAAAGAAGGACGGATACAAAATTGCTTGCGGTGCGTTATCTAAATTGATAGGAACGGATACAACTTACCAGGCGCCCGAACATAGTATTAACATTCTTGGAGATTTCAACTTGGCTGGCGAACTCTGGATGTTAGCTGAATACTATAAAAGAATGGGTGTAAACCTGGTTGGTGCCATGACTGGTGACGGTCGTATCGATGATATTCGCAAAGCACATACAGCAAAATTAAACGTCGTTCAGTGCTCAGGTTCAATGATTGGCCTGGCCAAAGAAATGAAAGAGAAATACGGCATTCCGTTCATGAAGGTCTCTTATTTCGGAATTGAAGATATGAGTGATGCCCTTTATGAAGTGGCTAAGTTCTTCAAATCGGATGAGATGATGGAGAAAGCACGGAAGCTTGTAACCGAAGAGATCAGTAAGTTGTTGCCTGCATTGGCACAATATCGTGAGAAGCTGGAAGGCAAAAAAGCAGCGATTTATGTGGGAGGAGCCTTTAAAGCAATTTCATTGGTAAAAGCCCTTCGCCTGCTTGGTATGAAGACTGTTGTGGTTGGCTCACAAACTGGAAATGTCGACGACTACAATCTACTGAAAGATATGTGTGACGATGGAACCATCATTTGCGATGACTCCAATCCGAACGAACTCTCTGAATTTGTGAAACAAACCGGAGCCGATCTGTTCATCGGTGGTGTAAAAGAAAGACCAATCGCCTACAAATTGGGACTTGGATTCTGTGATCACAACCACGAACGTAAAGAAGCTCTCGCGGGTTATGAGGGCATGCTCAATTTTGCAAAAGAAGTGTATGCTTCCGTTTGCAGCCCGGTTTGGCAATTCATGAAATAGTACGGGTTCTTTTTGACGGAACTCGATTATTAAAGCTCATAAGTTGGAACTTTAAAACTTGAAGAACATGTTTGAAAATGCTCCTATAATAAAATCTACAAAAGAATTTACAGCCACCCGAAATGCTTGTAAACTTTGTGCTCCGCTTGGTGCCAGTGTTGCTTTCAAAGGTATTCGGGGCTGCGTACCAATTATTCATGGATCGCAGGGTTGTGCTACTTACATTCGTCGCTATCTGATCAGCCACTTTAAAGAGCCGGTTGATATTGCATCCTCAAACTTTACCGAAGAAGCAACAGTATTCGGAGGAGGAGCTAACTGCGACAGAGCAATCACCAACGTAATTGGTCAGTATAAACCTGAAGTTGTAGCCTTAACTACAACCTGCTTGTCGGAAACAATTGGTGATGACGTGAAAATGTACATTCACGATTACAAAAAGAATTCAGAATTAAAAGATCTTCCTGCTTTCGTAACAGCATCTACCCCCAGCTACCAAGGATCTCATATGGATGGATTTCACGAAGCTGTTGGTGCTGCCATTAAAGCCTTTGCAAAAGGCGGCGAGAAAGGGACTCATATTAATATATTCCCTGGTTTTGTATCGACCGAAGACTTGCGTCAGCTAAAATATTTGCTGAATGATTTTGGTATCGAGTTCGTTATGTTGCCAGATTATTCCGAAACACTGGATAACCCGATTTGGGAAAGTTATAAACGAATTCCTGAAGGAGGTACTCCGGTTAGCGCAATTGAAACTTGCGGACGTGCAGCAGGCTCAGTTGAATTCGGAACTATTTTGAACTCCGGTGCTCTTTCTGGTCGTGTTAAGAATACGAAGCTTTCAGCTACCGGAGCCGAATATCTCGAAAAAACATTCGAGGTAAAGAATTACCGCATGCCATTACCAATTGGTGTGAAAAATACCGATCGCTTCATTAAAGCATTGGAAGAAATTACCGGTAAAGAAATGCCTGCCCGCTATTTGGGAGAACGTGGTCGTTTGATCGACTCTTATGCCGATGGACACAAATACATCTTTGGAAAGAAAGCTGTTGTTTATGGTGAAGAAGATTTTGTAGTAGCCATGACTACTTTTCTGGATGAGATTGGTGTTGAAGTTATCCTTGCCGCTACTGGGGGTGAAAGCGGACGCCTCGAAGATGAGATCCGCGCAAACTGCCCGGAACGTGGAGAACAGATTTTAGCAAAGAACATGTTCGACTACGAGAAAATCAAAGAGTGGTGTCAGGAAAACAAACCCGATATGCTGGTCGGAAACAGCAAAGCCTATTATATCGCTCGCGAACTGGAGATTCCAATTGTTCGCTGCGGATTTCCAATTCACGACCGCATTGGCGGACAACGCATCAAACACTTGGGCTACGCAGGTACCCAGGAATTATTTGATCAAGTCGTTAATGCAATGATTCAATATAAACAAGACCATTCGCCGGTCGGCTATAAATATATGTAGAACCGGGCAGAAGCCCTTTTTAAAATTCAGAGCTATGATTGATATAGAAAAACATCCGTGTTTTAGTATAGATGCTAAAGGAAAATATGCCCGAGTACACTTACCTGTTGCACCAAAATGTAACATTCAATGTAATTATTGCAAGCGCGATTACGATTGTGTAAACGAAAGCCGCCCGGGCGTAACAAGTAAAGTATTGTCACCGGAGCAAGCGTTGACTTACCTGGTGAAGTTGAAAGAAAAAATGCCTCATTTGTCGGTTGTAGGTATTGCCGGACCTGGTGATCCGTTCGCAAATCCGGTTGAAACCATGACAACTTTGCGTTTGATTCGCAAAGAATTTCCGGAAATGATTTTGTGTTTGTCATCAAACGGTTTAAATGTAGCGCCCTATGTTGACGAGCTGGCAGAATTGAAAGTGAGCCATGTTACAATAACCATGAATGCCTTCGATCCGGAAGTAACCAAAGATGTTTACCAGTGGGTTCGTTTTGATAAAAGAGGTTATGTTGGAGTTGAAGGTGCTAAAATTCTGTTGGAAAAACAGCTTGAAGCGATCAAACTTTTGAAAATGCACGACATCACTGTTAAAATAAACAGTATTGTTATTCCTGGAGTCAATGATCATTTGATTGGAGATATTGCTAAGCAAGCGAAGGAGCTGGGTGCTGACCTGATGAATACAATTCCTTTGTATCCGGTAGAGGGAACACCTTATGAAAACTTGACAGAGCCGTCTCCTGCAATGATGAAAATACTTCGTGCTGATATTGCCAAGCACATTAAGCCAATGACGCATTGTGCCCGTTGTCGTGCGGATGCAGTTGGTTTGTTAGGTAAAGACGACCCGGAAGCTGCTAAAATTTTAAACGATGTTGCAAATATGTCGGTGACTGCTGATGAAAGTCGTCCACACGTTGCAGTGGCTAGTCACGAAGGTTTGTTGGTAAATCAACACTTGGGAGAAGCCGACTTCTTATATATATATAAAGAAACACCTTCGGGATACCGGATGGTTGAAAAACGTCGTACGCCACCTTCAGGAACAGGAAACACCCGTTGGGAAGCATTAGGCGAAGCGTTAAATGATTGTCGCGCTTTACTGGTCGGAGGAATCGGACCTTCTCCGTCATCAATTATTGGTCGTTCAGGAATCAAAATCGTCGAAATGACCGGATTGATTGACGATGGATTGGATGCCATTTATAAAGGGAAGACCTTGAAAACCGTTAAAAAAGCTGATGTATTCCGTTGTGGAGCTGAGTGCTCAGGAAGTGGAACCGGTTGTGGTTGATCTCATTCTAATCAAATTATAAGTTGTTCAATTTCGAAACATGCTCAATCCCTCCCGCTGCGGAGTGGTTTTTTATTCGAAGATCGATTACCCATTAATAAATTAATACACCATGAAAAAACCTGATTATCACATTTTAGTTTGCAACTCGTATCGGGTTGCCGGCGACGCTAAAGGATTCTGCAACAAGAGTGGCGCAGCCGATTTCATTCAATATATTATGGAAGAATGTAACGACCGCGGATTGGATGTGGCCGTTTCATCTACTGCATGTTTGAATGTTTGTTCTCAAGGACCGGTTATGGTTATTCAACCAAGTAACTACTGGTATGGAGGCATTACAGAAGAACGTATCGACGAGATTCTGGATGCATTGGAAGAAGGAGAAGCAGTTGAAGAGTATTTAATTACTGATTAATGATTGCGAAATCTCTCCATATAATTGATACAACACTCCGGGATGGCGAACAAGCCCCCGGTGTTGTTTTCAGTTTTGATGAAAAACTGAAAATCGCCGCTCTTTTAGATGAAGCGGGTGTTAAGGAGCTCGAAGTTGGTACGCCAATTATGGGGGAGTGCGAACAATTGGTCATTCGTGAAATTATTAAATCCGGTTTTAACTTTAAGTCGACTTGCTGGGGACGATCAACAGAAGAAGACATGATCGCAGCCGAAAATACCGGTGCCAGCCGAATGAATATTTCATTCCCTGTTTCCGATATTCAACAAGTCGCCATTGGTAAAAATCGTTCATGGGTATTGGATCGGGTGAAGCCAATGATGGCATTTGCTCATCAACGATTCGACTTTGTTGCAGTTGGTGCGCAGGATGCTTCACGTGCTGACAGAACTTTCTTGAAAGAGTTTATTTCGGCTTGTATGGCCGAGGGTGCTCACCGGATTCGTATTGCCGATACAGTAGGAACACTAAATCCGTTGACAACAATGGAGTTTTTCAGCTGGTTGACGAGTGAGTTTCCAGGGATCGAGTTCGAATTTCATGGTCATAACGATTTGGGAATGGCAACAGCAAATACCGTTTCGGCAGCTTTGGCTGGCTGTCACTCGGCAAGCCTTACCGTGAATGGTTTGGGCGAACGTGCCGGAAATGCGTGTTTAGAGGAGGTTGCTGCCGCGATGCGGGTTTCTGCGAACAATGATTGCGGAATTCGTTTGGATATGCTGCAGGAGCTTTGCAATACGGTATCGTCAATCTCGTCGCGTAGAATCCATGAATCGAAACCAATTGTTGGCGAGATGATCTGTCGACACGAGTCCGGAATTCATTGTCGAAGTTTGGTGAAAGATCAGATGAGTTACCAGGCTTTTAATCCGGAAATGTTTGGACGAAAGACAGAGCTGGTATTTGGAAAACATTCAGGAGCTGGTGGAATCAATCATTTCCTGAAGTCAAAAGGTATCTATTTAGCAAAAGAGCAGTTAGCTGATGCAATGGTTAAAATGAAAGATGCGGCTTTGCGTGCAAAGCGGGCATTTGACTATGAGGAAGCTGCGATGATGTTGAATGCAAGTCTGCATGATACAAAATAAGGAAACAAAGTAGACATTTGAAGTAACAACCTAAAAACAACATATTATGGAAGAATGGAGTGGATATTACGGCGAAGGCTTATCCTACTATAAGGCGACGGTTGGCGGAATTAAAAAAGGAAAGAAATTCGGAAGCGCAGTTTATTATAACCTCATTGGGTTGTCGTTGGAGAGTTTGCTCACTGCGGCATTAACCAAAGATGGATTTCTGCCAGAGCATTCAAGTATATCATACATGATTCGGGAGTTGAAAAAGAAATACGATGTTCCTGAATCGTTTACCGAGGATTCACGCTTCTTCAATAGGTTTATGAATATGTGCTCTTTGGATATTGTAGAAGTCAAAGAACCGAATGACGAAGAGTTACTACGTTTGGTTAAATTTCTGGAAGAAGTAAAAGTTTGGACTGAAAATTTGCTTGAAATTCCATGCTCAACGGAATCTGCAAACTAAAATTTTGCGATTAAGTTGCTGCTCTTAGGTAGATGTGTTAGGTTTTTTCCGTGCATCGAAATAGTATATTGCCGGTATTTGTACTGCATTTTGTAGCGCAAATACCTTTTTTTATGCCTTAAATTCACCTTTTGTGTTGATCCCAATTCCTGATCTGGGTGAGCGGAAATTCTCTCTTATTCGACGGTTTAGAGGATACTGCTTTTTAATTGCCGAAAGTATTCAAAAATAATTCGGAGACTAACAGCTTGCAATTCAGTGTTAATGGTTGATTAGATCAAAAAACGATTAAAAAAACTTTGGAGTAAGTGTTGCAAAGCAGGAAATAGTCTCTATATTTGCACCCGCTTTTGAGAACAACGGCACACAAGCCGAGGGCATTAAAAGCCGCGTTCTGTGAGGGTTTTAGAGGATTTTAGAGAGACGAAAAATTTTTGAAAAAGAATTTGGAGAATTTAAAAAAAGCCTTTTACTTTGCAGCCGCAAAACGAGAAAACGTTCTTTGTTAAAATGTCGGGAT
>NZ_JBZQJF010000057.1:0-1595 GCF_059905295.1 Mangrovibacterium sp. | reverse complement strand
GGTTGCTGATTCTCCGGGTAATACTATAAACATATCACTATTCAGAATAATTTCAGATAAGCTCTTTTTTATTCAAAATAAAGCTACTACATTTGCCCCCGCTACGTGGAAGGATTTGAGATTGATTGCAACCACAGAAAAAAATGCTAAAGCAATCGTGCTTTATTATCATTTTGCAATCCTTTTATTCCCGCAGTTAAATTTAATGTTGAATTAGAGTTTTTACGGCTCGTCAACCTGAACTTGTTTCAGGTTCTCAGATTCTGAAACAAGTTCAGAATGACGTTATAACCAGAAAAAGCTCTACAAAATTTGAGGGAAATGAACTATTTATTTACAAGTGAATCGGTTTCTGAAGGCCATCCTGACAAGGTTGCCGATCAGATTTCAGATGCCCTGCTGGATCAGTTTCTGGCTTTTGACGCCAATTCGAAAGTGGCCATTGAAACACTGGTAACTACCGGACAGGTAATTGTTGCAGGCGAGGTTAAATCGCAAACTTATGTTGATGTGCAGGAAGTAGCCCGTAAAGTGATCAACGACATTGGCTACACCAAAGCGGCTTACCGTTTCGACGGTGACTCGTGTGGGGTGCTGACTGCCATTCACGAACAAAGTGATGACATCAATCGTGGTGTTGACAAGGAAGACAAAGACGACCAGGGTGCCGGCGACCAGGGAATGATGTTTGGATACGCCTGTAAAGACACCGACAATTATATGCCGTTGTCACTGGAATTGTCGCATGTTATTTTACAGGAACTGGCAGTTATCCGTCGTGAACAGGAAGTGATGACTTACCTGCGCCCGGACTCAAAATCGCAGGTTACCATCGAATACAACGAGGAAAATGAGCCCGTTAAAGTTCATACCATCGTAGTTTCAACCCAACACGATGAGTTTGATGCCGACGAGCCAATGCTTGCGAAAATTAAGGAAGATGTCATCAACATCTTAATTCCTCGCGTTAAGGCAAAATTACCGAAACGTGTTCAGGTGCTGTTTGGCGACGACATTATTTACCATGTTAATCCAACGGGTAAATTTGTTATTGGTGGTCCTCACGGCGATACCGGACTGACCGGAAGAAAAATCATTGTTGATACCTACGGTGGTCGTGGTGCTCATGGTGGTGGTGCTTTCTCCGGAAAAGATCCATCGAAGGTAGACCGCTCGGCAGCTTATGCTTCACGTCATATTGCCAAAAACCTGGTTGCAGCAGGTGTTGCTGACGAAGCGCTTGTTCAATTGGCGTATGCCATCGGTGTTGCCCAGCCTGTTGGTGTTTTTGTAAATACCTATGGCCGCTCGAATGTAGCTTTGTCGGATGCTGAAATTGCCGAAAAAGTAAAAAGCATTTTCGACCTGCGTCCATCTGCCATTGAAAAACGCCTGTCGCTTCGTAATCCGATTTATCTTGAGTCGGCTGCTTATGGTCACATGGGCAGAACACCAAGAACAGTTGTGAAAACTTTTGAATCGCAATATTGGGGAAAAGTTGAGACCGAAGTTGAGTTATTTACGTGGGAAAAACTTAATTTTGTCGACCAGATTAAAGAAACTTTCGGACTATAGTTCCGAGGGTAAGTATTAAT
>NZ_JBZQJF010000056.1:0-13158 GCF_059905295.1 Mangrovibacterium sp. | reverse complement strand
GTGCGACGAATTGAATCAGGGAAGTGTGAGTTACCACCATCGATGATGATGTCACCCGGTTCTAAATGAGGAATTAATAATTCGATGAAATCGTCAACCGGTTGACCGGCTTTTACCAGCATCATTACTTTGCGTGGTTTTTCCAGGGAAGCAACTAAATCTTCAATAGAGTGAGCTCCGATGAAATTTTTACCGGCACCGCGACCGTTAACAAATTTGTCAACTTTTTCAACAGTACGGTTGTAAACGGCTACTGTATAGCCTTTGCTTTCCATGTTCAAAACCAGGTTTTCGCCCATTACAGCTAACCCGATTAAGCCAATATCTGCTAATTTTTTCATTTTTATTACTTTGAATTTATTTCCTTTAAATCTGAATTATTTTTGCTCAGTTTGAAATCCGATGGTCTTGAGTTTTTCGATTGTTTCAGCCGGTACATTTTCGGTAAGCACAGTGAATACCGGAAATTCGCGTCGAACAGGATAATCGCCTCTTAACTTTTCAAAATTCTGAACGTTTGCCCGTAGTGCAGCATCATCTTGACGAATGTCGTAAGTTGACAGAATTGCTTTGCCAATGATTTGCTCCTCGGTACACATGAAACCATCAAGCTTGATTTTTGTTTGCTCCGGAAGCTCAATATTTGGTGAAGTCCAGTCATCAACCCCCAATTTGAAAAATCGACTGATGGCCTGAATGCTCATACTTGTGCCGTTTGCTTTTCCATCCTTGGAGTAGCCGGCAATGTGCGGCGTTGCAATATCGCAGGCAGCGAGCAAGTCCAGATCAATATCCGGTTCATTTTCCCAGCAATCCAGAATCAATCCATTGATTTTATTTTGATTGAGCGCCGATTTTGCCGCTTGACTATCGACAACTTCACCCCGACAAGAGTTGATAACAAAAGGCTTATTCGGAAGCTGATTGAAAAACTGCTCGTTAGCCAGATGATAAGTCGCATCTTCACCTGCCATGTTCAATGGAACGTGCAAGGTGATGATGTCTGCTTTTTGTTGAATTTCTTCAATCGAAACGAATTTCCCGGCTCCTTCCTTTCGTTCTCGTGGAGGGTCGTTCAGGAGAACATTCATCCCAATAAGTTCGCAGAACCGGGCAACCTTTGAGCCAACCTGACCAACACCCACTACGCCAATCGTTTTACCTTTTAATTCAAACTTATGTTTTTCGGACAGAACAAAGAGGGTAGAGGCTATGTATTGTTCAACCGATTTACTATTGCATCCCGGAGCATTGGTCCACTTAATTCCGGCTTCGGCACAGTAATTCGTATCTATATGGTCGAAGCCAATGGTGGCTGTAGCGATAAATTTTACGGTTGAGCCACTTAGCAGATCTTCATTGCATTTTGTTCGTGTTCGGGTAACCAGAACATCGGCATCTTTTACGATATCAGTAGTTGTTTTTGCTCCCGGAAGGTAGATCACCTCACCAAAAGGCTCCAGGGCCCCTTTGATGTAAGGTATTTTATCGTCGATAATGAATTTCATGTTTCCAAATATAAAATGAAACAACAAGAAACATCGTTCTCATAAACTTTATTCTTTGATCTCCTGCTAAATATATTAGGTTAGAAAGTTTGTCTATGCTGAATGTTCTGTTTTTCACTATTTTGTGTAATATTCTTTTACAATTTCTTCTAAAACGGCATTGGTTCGGGCCGCAGTTTCTCCGGTGCTAACACATTCTTCCTCACCTCGCAGTGACTTCACAACATTTTTAACCAAATTGTGTGAGATGTTTACAGGGTTTGTAAATCCGAAGTGTTCGATTCCTTTTGTTGTTGTTAACTCAACATCTCCGTGCATAAAGCAAGGAAGGCTCAATTTGCCTTTAGTGCCCGTAATTTCAATTTTGTCTTGCTCTGCCGATTGATCGACCACAAAACACCAGTTGCCTGTTCCGGTAACACCATTTTCAAAATTAAATGCTGCAGTTACGGTGTCCTCTGCAGGATAATACCCGGCTTGGTTGCAGGCCAAACCTTTTGCCATTGTTACAGGGCCAAAAAGAAAATCGAGAAAATCGAATTGGTGTGAGGCCAGGTCATAAAATAATCCTCCGCCTGCAGTTTCGGGATCAACCCGCCAATTGTCATGTGCTATGGGGCTACGATCACGCTCTTCTGCTGCTTTGTGAAGTACAATTGAAACAGTTAGTACCTTTCCGATGACTCCTTGGTCGATAAACTCTTTCACCTTTAAATAGGCGGGGAGTGTTCGTCGGTAGTAGGCAACATTGAGCGGCATACCAGTTTCTTGTGAAACTTTAAGCATTTCACGACATTCCTTGTAATTAGTAGCCATAGGCTTTTCCACATAAACAGGTTTACCTGCCTGCATTGCTTTGATGGCATATGCGGCATGCGTCCCCGGTGGTGTCGCTACATAAATCGCGTTTATTTCCGGATCGTTGATTAACTGGTCGGCATCGGAATACCACTTTGGAACTCCATGCCGGTGTGCGTAATCGGCCGCTTTTTCTGCATTGCGGCGCATTACTCCTATCAATTTCGAATGCTCTGTCTTTTGAAATGCTGGTCCGCTTTTTACCTCGGTAACATCACCACAGCCAATGATACCCCATTTTACAGTTTCAAGTTTTTGGTTCACAGTTTTGAGTTTTCAAATTTCGAGCTCCAAGTTCAACTGTTGTAAGTTTGAAAATCGGAGATCTGAAGATTTGTATGCTAATATTTAAATCTCTCCCGGTAGGCCCATAAGCCGATAGCTGGATTTGAGATGTAGAAAATTTCTTCACCGTCGGGCATTAGATTGAAGCCATCTTTTAGTTTTTCCGGCTTGTACTTTTCAGTAACTTCATCGTAATCACCATAAATAAAGCCGACACTTTCAATTTCTTCCTTTGTCAAATTTCCTGGCTTTTTCCCCGGACAATAAGTAATTGAAAAACGACCTTCTGATGAACCGTGGATTAAGTGAGCTGCTGCACCCAGATTATCCTGAAGCTCTTGATTTTCTTCGACCGCTTTCAAAGTTTGGGGCGTGCCAAAATAGCCGTACTTGCGGATTAAACCATCAATGATCTTGTCCTCGCCAAATTCTTTTAAGGCGGGGGCTAAGACAATCAACTCTCCATCGTCGTCGATAGCCATGCGGGTCCGGTAAACCGATTTGTTCCCTAGCCAAGTTGATTTAAACTCAGTAGGATCGAGCCAAACAACAACCTTTTTCAAAGGGCGGTCAAGCATTTCAAAGTTGACCTCCAACGACAATTTGGCTGCTTTATCGAATACCTCGAAATCGTCGCCGATGAACAGTCCACGACACTTTACTTTGCCATCTGTTTTATCCAGACCAACGACGGTTTGAACGTACAGGATAGGCATATTTTGCGTGAAATTGTCCGATGCATAGTTGAAAACCTTACGCACTGGTGTATCAGCGTGTCCCATCATGCGCTCCATACCATAAGCGGCACCAATGAAATGGCTTTTGTTGATCCCTTCCGAACCGCCGGTGCCAACGAAAATATTTTTGTTGTAGTTAGCCATTCCAACAACTTCGTGGGGAACAACCTGCCCGATGGATAAGATCAGGTCGAAATTACCTTCGATTAAAAGTTTATTGACTTGTGCCGGCCATGGAAATTCCACTGCACCTTCTGAAACCTCTTTCACAAATTCGGCAGGTACTGTGCCCACTGTTACAACATCGTTGCGCCAGTCATGAGGTCGAATCAATGATTCGGGTAGCTTGCCAAACATGTGATGGATTTGTTCCGGGGTCATGGGGGTGTGGGTTCCTAATGCCGGAAGCACGTCGGTTAATTTATCCCCGTAATATTCCCAGGTTAATTCTGTTAAGTCGCCCGAACGACTTGGTAAGCGAGTATAGTCCGGCGGAATCGCCAAAACCTTGTTTACTCCGTTTAGTTGGTCGAGTGCTGCAAACAAACCTTTTTTCAGATCGTCTTTGCTTAACTCGTGGCTCGTTGAGCCAATTTCATAATAAATCATAGTATTTACGATTTAACGATTTAAACCGATGCAAACCCAAGCGTCTACTTTGGTTTGTATAAGATATAACCAAAGTAGACTGCTCGTTGTTTAGGCTTCGTGCTTATCTTTTTACGCGAGCGTTGCCTTGCCAAATACTCCAAACCATTTCTTCATCGGCTGGTTGAGCATAGTCGGTCAGGAACGTTGTTGCCAGTGCGCCTGTTGCCCAGCCAAACTGAGGCCATTTTTCGCTGTCCCAGCCCTTCAGGATTCCGTAGAGCATACCTCCAACAAAGCCGTCGCCACCGCCAATGCGGTCGAGCACATTTATTTTACGAGGTTCAACGATTTGCCAATCGTCGCCAGCCCGCAAAACTGCACCCCAAAGGTGTTCATTGGTACTAATTACCTGGCGTAGTGTTGTGGCAAAAACCTTGGCATTAGGGAAAGCCTTCTTAACATTATTGATGAGGCCTTTGAATTCTTCAATTTCGTCATTAATTGCTTTTCCGCCTGCGTCCGGACCTTTTATGCCGAAACACAATTGGAAGTCTTCTTCGTTTCCAATCAAAATGTCAGAAGCTTCTGCAATCTCCGTGAAATTCTTTCGCAATTCTTCTTCACGTCCTTTCCAGAATGAAGCGCGGTAATTCAGGTCGAAGGAAATTAGCGTTCCGTATTTTTTTGCCGTACGGGCTATTTGAAGGCAGAACTCACTTGTGTCGGGCGACAAGGCAGCGATTAAACCTGAAAGATGTACAATTTGGACACCCTCTTCTCCGAAAATACGCTCCAGATCGAAATCTTTTACATTTAAAGTACGGCCAACTTCGCCGGCACGGTCATTTTGTACGCGAGGTCCGCGAGAGCCAAAGCCACTGTCGGCAATATTGAACTGGTGACGATATCCCCAAGGATCACCTTGAGCTACTTCCGGTCCTTCGTAATCCATGTGACGTGCATTCAGGTTACTTTTAATGAACGCCGCGATCGGGCTTCCTTTAACGAACGTTGTGAGTACTTTCACCGGCAGGCCCAGGTATGAAGCAATACTTGCAACATTGGTTTCGGCACTTGTAGCCTGCATTTCGAACAAGTTACTGCTGTGAACCGGTTGTCCGTTTACCGGAGTGATTCGTACCCCCATACTGGTAGGTACCAATAATGAATATTTGAAATTTTCTTTTAATTGAAGATTCATAATGTCAAACTATAGATTGTATTTCAATTATTGCTAAAAAAGTGAGTGATTTAAACTCCGCTGTATGCATTAAAACCGCCATCAACCGGGATTACAATTCCTGTAATAAATTTAGCCAGATCAGATAACAGGAAGAGTGTTGCTCCGTGCATATCATCAGCATCGCCGAATTTTCCCATCGGAGTGCCGTTAACAATTTTTTGGCCACGTGCCGAGTAATTGCCTGTTTTTTCGTCCATTACAAGGAACCGGTTTTGATCGGTGATAAAGAAGCCCGGGGCGATGGCATTAACACGGATTCCGGTTTTGGCAAAGTGAACAGCCAGCCACTCTGTGAAATTATTAACTGCTGCTTTTGCTGCAGAATATGCCGGGATTTTGGTTAGTGGTTTATACGAATTCATTGATGTGATATTCAGTATAGCCCCTTTGCGGTTTTTAATCATGTCCTTGGCAAATACCATTGTTGGCAACAAGGTCCCTTTGAAGTTGAGGTCGAAAACATGGTCGAAACCTTCCATCTTCAATCCAAAGAAAGAATCTTCAAGCTTATCGATATTGCTCTCTGTTAGTTCTTCAACTTTGGTTGTTGCTGCAGGACTGTTACCGCCGGCTCCGTTAATCAGGATATCAATATCACCTAACTGATCGTTGATAATCACTTTGGCTGCCTGGAGCGATTCCTGATCCAAAACATCACCTTTGACCCCGATAACTGTTGTGCCGTAAGTTGAACTAATTTCCTGGGCAGCTTTATCGGCAGCTTCTTTGTTTCGACCTAAAATGGCAATTTTAGCCTTGACCGAGGCCAGTGCTTTCACCATTTCGATGCCTAAAACACCATAGCCACCGGTTACTACGCATACTTTTCCTGAGAGATCATTAAAACTAATTGGTTCCATAATTGCTTAGATTAAATTCTTTATAATAGTCCAGGTTTTCCTTGGTTACGATATCAATTGAGGTGTAGTTGTCTGTTCTCACCTGTTTCTTTAAAATAATGTGATCGAAAAGGGCTTGAATTGCTTGGTGGCCTTGTTCTTCTGGTCGTTGGCAAATTAAAAAGTCAACGACTCCGGAACGTAGAAATTCGGCATTTTTAGGAACAAGGTCATGCCCGATTAAACGAACATGTTGAATATTTCGGGTGACCAAATACTCTGCGATCCGATGCACTTGTGAGTTGGTGACGAATATTCCGCTGACACCGCCTATTTCTTTGATCTTATGGTCGATCATGTCGAAGAAGTGAGGATCATTTGCATTTTCAATTTCAAATGAATAAAGTTGTTCAAAGGCTTCACCTGTTTTGGTTTCAAAGTAATTGTAAAACCCTTTTTCCCGTTGTTTTGGGTGGTTTTGATTGTCCAGCTCTTTCCCAAAGTGAATAACCAAAATTGTTGCATCCGGAGGCAGGGAATAGTCAAAAAGCTTGGCTGCCAACATTCCGCTTTGAAATGAGTTTTGGCCGATGAAGCTTAGTTTGTTTCTGCCCGAAATGCTGGAGTCGATAAAAACAAAAGGAATCTGCTTCGCATTTAGTTTTTCAACAAATTCATTCGATTCGCGATAGAAGAAAGGGGCTAATACAACTCCCTCGGGTTTACTTCCCATGATCAACTTCGCTTTTTCGGCAAACGAAGCAGGATCGTTTTGCGAAAATTGATGGAGTTTAATTGAAATGCCGTATTGTTGAAGTTCCATTGCTGCTTCGCGGACACCATTTAACGGTTTGTTCCAGTAGGCATCCTTGTTTGCGACTTCCGGCAAAAGAACTGCGAATTCGTGTGTTTTCTTTGAGGCAAGCGTACTTGCCAGTAAATTGGGCCGATAATCAAGCTCTTCCAAAATCTTTAGTACTTTTGCCTTGGTTTCGGCATTTACTTCTCCTCGGTTATGGATTACCCGATCGACAGTACCGATCGACACATTGGCCTTTTCAGCAATGTCCTTAATCCGTATTCTTTTAGTGGTCTTGATGGCAATTATATTTTTAAGTTGACAATTAATTTCCGGTGAAAACAAATTTACAGAAAATTTGATATTTTCGTGTTCGTACACGGGAAATATATTCTAAAACATGTTTTGATGAAATTGACTGATATTAATTGCTTCGCATAAATATATGTTTTATTTTCGTGTGCGAACACGGTTGTTTTTTGCAGTCTTGTTCAAAATAAAATTAGTCAAACACTAAATTTAATTCGGTTATGAAAATAGGAAAGTACAGTTTCGGCGTTGGCGATCGCTTCGCTCACCAGGGTGAAGCACAGTTGAAAGCTTTAATGAAAGCTAATGCTCAAGGTGTTGAAGTAACTCCGGTTTGGAATAAGTCGAACCGTGAGCACAATACAATTCACTCCGAACCTATTCAAACTCGTCAGGAGGCAGATGCGGCTGTGAAAGCTTTAGGCTGGAATGGTCAATATTGCGTTGATGCTGATCATATCAACCTGACTAATGTAGACCGTTTTGTTGATGTTTCGGACTTCTTTACCTTGGATGTTGCCATGTATATTGGTAATGCATCATCAGATGAAGAAGTAGCAGCATTTATTGAATCATGCAAGCCTCTGGGGACTGAAATTAAGATTCCTGGAGTTGACGAACCAATTATCGTCACCGATGACCTTTTAAAAGAAGTTGCCGGCAAATTCTTAGCAGCCATTAAAGAGGCCGGAAAAATTTATCGTCATATTGAGTCCGTAAAAGGGAAAGATAATTTTATTACAGAAGTATCTATGGATGAGGTTGAATTGCCTCAAACTCCGGTGGATATGTTCTTTATTTTGAAAATGATTGCCGATCAGGAAATCCCTGCTCAAACGTTTGCTCCTAAGTTTACTGGTCGTTTCAACAAAGGCGTAGACTATGTTGGTGACACTGTTCAGTTCACGAAAGAATTTGAAGCAGACCTGATGGTGATTGATTATGCCGTTAAACACTTTGGTTTACCTGAAACACTGAAGTTGAGTGTTCATTCAGGTAGTGATAAGTTTACCATCTATCCAATTATGGCCGATTTGCTGAAGAAGCACGATAAAGGCTTACACATTAAAACGGCTGGAACAACCTGGTTGGAAGAAGTAATTGGTTTGGCACTTGCAGGTGATGATGCTCTGGAGGTTGCCAAAGAAATTTATGCCAATGCATTGGGCCGTAAAGATGAACTTTGTGCTCCTTATGCTGATGTAATCGATATTGATGATAGTAAATTGCCAACAGTTGAGGAAGTTGCCGGGTGGAGTGGTGAGAAATTCGCGAACTCCCTGCGTCACATTCCCGGTCATTCGGAATACAATTCTAATTTCCGTCAGTTGATCCATGTTGGCTATAAAGTTGCTGCTGAACTGGGTGATAAGTACGTTGGCCTGTTGGAAAAATATGCTGATGTTGTTGGCAGCTGTGTTGAAGAAAACATTTATGACCGTCATTTAAAACGGTTATTCAATTTATAAAAACCAAAAATCAAGAAAGATCGGAAGATGAAAAAGTTTATGGATGAGAATTTTCTGTTGAAAACAGAAACCGCTCAGAAATTGTACCACGAGTATGCGGCTAAAATGCCAATTTTTGACTACCACTGTCATATCAACCCTAAAGATATCGCAGAAGACCGCCAGTTTAAAACGGTTACAGAAGTTTGGTTGTATGGCGACCACTACAAATGGAGAGCGATGCGTACAAATGGCGTTGACGAACGCTTTTGTACAGGTGATGCAACAGACTGGGAAAAGTTTGAAAAATGGGCAGAAACAGTGCCTCACACATTGAGAAACCCTTTGTATCACTGGACACACCTGGAATTGAAGAAATTCTTCGGTATTGAAAAGTTATTGAGCCCGGCTACTGCAAAAGAGATTTACGACGAATGTAATCGTTTGTTGAACACTCCTGAGTATAGCGTACGTGGTTTGATTCGTAAAGCGAATGTGAATACAATTTGTACAACAGATGATCCGGTTGATAACCTGGAATATCACAAACAAATTAAAGCGTCAGATTTCGAAGTTGCTGTATTGCCGGCTTGGCGTCCTGATAAAGCCATGATGGTTGCTGATCCTGCATTCTTCAATGATTACATGGCTCAGCTGGAAAAAGCTGCCGGATTGGACATCAAAACATTCGGTGACTTGATCGCTGCTTTGGATAAACGTCACGAATTTTTCCACGAAAACGGTTGTCGTTTGTCTGACCACGGTTTGGATACTGCTTTTGCTGAGGCTTACACTGCAGAAGAAATCAGTGCAATCTTTACTAAAATCCGAGGCGGTGCTTCATTAACTGATGAAGAAATCCTGAAATTCCAATCATGCATGTTGTATGAGTTTGGAGTAATGGATCACAAACGCGGATGGACACAACAGTTCCATATTGGTGCACAGCGTAATAATAACACTCGTTTGTTCAATAAATTAGGCCCTGATACCGGTTTCGATTCAATTGGCGACGTTCCTGTTGCTGCGCCTTTGGCTAAATTGCTGGATCGTCTGGATATGGAAAATAAATTGACTAAAACAATTCTGTATAACCTGAACCCACGTGATAACGAATTGTACGCAACTATGTTGGGTAACTTCCAGGATGGTTCTGTACCTGGAAAAATCCAGTACGGATCAGGTTGGTGGTTCCTGGATCAGAAAGATGGTATGACAAAGCAGATGAACGCGCTTTCAAACTTAGGATTGTTGAGCCGTTTCGTAGGGATGTTAACTGACTCTCGCAGCTTCCTGTCTTATACTCGCCATGAATATTTCCGTCGTACACTATGTGACCTGTTGGGTACTGATGTTGAAAACGGAGAGGTTCCTTACGATATGGAATTGCTGGGAAGTATGGTCGAAAATATTTGTTTCAACAACGCGAAGGAATACTTTAATTTTTAGTCATTCCGAATAACGTGAAATCGATTGCACAAATCTTGGAAGATTCAAAAAGAGTTGTATCTTTGCAATCGATTGCACAAGAAATTAAATGTTGAAATAATATGAATAAGAAAGTTGTTACATTTGGAGAAATCATGTTGCGTTTAGCAACCCCTGGTTATTTACGTTTTGCACAAACCGATACGTTCACTGCAACTTATGGTGGTGGTGAGGCAAATGTGGCCGTTTCATTGGCTAACTACGGTCTTGATGTAGAATTTGTAACTCGTTTGCCTAAAAATGACATCGGCGAAGCCTGCCGTATGGATGTGAGGAAGTATGGTGTTGGTACAAACAACATCGTATGGGGTGGTGACCGTTTAGGAATCTATTTCCTGGAAACCGGAGCTGTTAGCCGTGCATCAAAAGTGGTTTACGACCGTGCCCATTCTGCAATTGCCGAAATTAAGCCAGGTATGGTAAACTGGAGAGAAATCTTCAAAGATGCAAAATGGTTCCACTGGACAGGTATTACTCCTGCAATTTCACAAAGTGCTGCTGATGCTTGTTTGGAAGCTATTCAAATTGCAAACGAAATGGGCGTTACTGTTTCATGTGACTTGAACTACCGTAAAAACTTGTGGAAATACGGAAAAGCTTGCGGCGATGTTATGCCTGCTTTGGTTGCAGGAACTGACGTTGTTTTAGGTAACGAAGAAGATGCAGCAATGGCTTTGGATATCCATCCTGAAGGTGTTGACGTAACTGGTGGTCATGTTGAAGGTGCTGCTTACGAGTCGGTATCAAAACAAATCATGGCGAAATATCCTCGTGTGAAAAAAGTAATTACAACTTTACGCGGATCAGTTAACGCTAACCACAACTCTTGGGCTGGTGTTCTGTTTGATGGTGAAAAATTATATGAATCTCCGCAATACCAAATTACACACATTGTCGACCGTGTAGGTGGGGGTGACTCTTTCATGGGTGGTTTGATCTACGGTTTATTAACTTACACCGAAGATGATCAAAAAGCATTGAACTTTGCTGTAGCTGCTTCATGTTTGAAACATACAATCTATGGCGACTACAACCGTGTAACAGTTGCAGAGGTTGAAAAATTGATGGGTGGAGACGCTTCAGGGCGTGTATCTCGATAAATTTTTGACCCCCTCCAAAATGAAGGAGGGGGTTTTTGACTTTTAATACATATCGTTTTTTAATACATATCAAACATTAGTTATGGCTCGTTTTTCCAGAATTGAAGTAGCAATTAAAATGAAAGAAACTGGCGTTGTCCCAGTATTCTATAATAAAGACATTGAAATTTGTAAATCAGTTGTAAAAGCATGTTACGAAGGTGGAATCCGTGTATTCGAATTCACCAATCGTGGCGATTTTGCACACGAAGTATTTACAGCATTGGTAAAGTGGACTGCTGTTGAATGTCCTGAAATGATGTTGGGTGTTGGTTCTATTATCGATGGACCTACAACTGCACAGTACATCCAGTTAGGTGCTGACTTTATCGTTGCACCAATTGTTGACGAAGAAATGGCACGTATCTGTAACAAGCGTAAAGTGGCTTGGAGCCCAGGTTGTGGTTCAGTTACTGAAGTTGTTCGTGCTCATGAATTGGGTTGTGAAGTTGTAAAAGTATTCCCTGGTTCGGCAGTTGGCGGACCTGATTTCGTAAAAGCTGTCAAAGGACCAATGCCTTACGCCAGCATTATGCCTACCGGTGGTGTTTCTCCAGACGAAGCAAACATGAGCGGATGGTTTAAAGCAGGAGTTCACTGTGTTGGTATGGGATCTCAATTATTCCCGGCTGATGTATTGGCTAAAAAGGATTGGGCTTTCATTACAGCCAAGTGTGCTGAAGCAATTGCGATTGCTCAGAAATACAAGTAATTTGAATAATTCGATTTGAATTGAGATATTTAGGGGAAATATGCTTTTGAAGCGTATTTCCTCCTAAAATTAATTTATCCGGTTATGCTTATTATTTGATCAATGATAGCATTACCGGATAGATAGTTATATAGCTAATAAAATTCTCAGTCAATCAATATAAACAAGCAAAAATAAACTAGAATGAATAAAACAAAAGTATCTGTTGGAAAGTACAGGTGGACGATTGCTGCCCTCTTGTTATTTTCAACGACAATCAACTACATGGACAGGAACGTCATCGGTTATCTGAAAGACTATTTCTGTTCAGTCGAAGGTTTCGGTTGGTCCGCAACCGACTTCTCTGTCCTGACATCAATCTTTACGGCATTTTACGCTGGCTTTACCTTAGTTGCTGGATGGTTTATTGATAAAATCGGAACTAAACTAGGGATGGTATTTGCCTTATCAACCTGGTCCGTTGCTGGTATTTTAAGTGCCTTTATGGGACATGGTTTGGTTGCACATAACTTCGCTCGTGCTCTTTTTGGAGCCGGTGAAGCAGGTAACTTCCCTGCATCTATTAAAACAGTTGCCGAGTGGTTCCCTAAAAAGGAACGTGCATTGGCAACCGGTATTTTTAACTCAGGATCGAATGTTGGTGCAATGATTTGTGCCTTGATCATTCCATTGATTTTGTATGCCTGGTACCCAACTGCTGAAGGTGGTCACTTATTCCTTGGTGTTTTACATGGCTGGCAAATGGCCTTCATCATTACCGGTGTGATTGGTTTTATCTGGTTGATATTCTGGAAAAAATTATATGGTGCCCCTAAAGAAATGTTGGAAAAGGGGAGAATTAGCCAAGCTGAATTCGACTATATTCACAGTGATGATGAGTATGCTTCAGATACTCAAGAAGTAAAAACGAAAGTGCCATGGGGTAAAATGTTGAGCTATCGCCAAACTTGGTCATTTGTTGTTGGTAAGTTCCTGACTGACGGTATTTGGTGGTTCTTGTTATTCTGGTTGCCAACTTACATTAAACAACAATTCTGTGTTGGTTTGTCACCTGAAGAAACAAAGTACACGGTGATGATTGCGACTTTTGTGGTTTATGGTATTGCCATTGTAGGTTCTGTTTATGGTGGTGCAATTCCATTGCAGTTTATGAATAAAGGTTGGGAAGCTTATAAAGCTCGTATGACTTCAATGTTGTTGAT
>NZ_JBZQJF010000055.1:0-2688 GCF_059905295.1 Mangrovibacterium sp. | reverse complement strand
AGAGCACCTGGGTGAAATTAGTGGATTTGCCATGTCGCTCATGGTGTTCTTCAGTGCTGTAGGACCTTTGATTTTCAGCTCGTCGCTGTCTCAATTTGGCTCATACAGTGTTGCAGCCTGGGCTTGTTTTGGAGCATGTGTGGCATGCCTGGTTGGAGCCCTTGGCGCCCGTAACCCACAAGAACGCTTGAAAAAGATGGCTTAGGGTAAAACGGGGAAGCTAGACGGTATTGCCGTAACATGAAGCGGCAACTATAATACACGAGGCGGCAACTTCGCGACATCACACGGCAGGCATTCTACATCAGGCGGCAAGCAAGATACATCGGGCGGCAGATCCGAAACACGAGGCGGCAACTATAATACACGAAACGGCAACTTCGCGACACGACACGGCAGGCATTCTACATCAGGCGGCAATCAAGGTACATCGGGCGGCAATCGATATGCCTCAGGCGGCAAGCTTGTTTTGTTAGGCTAAAATTGAGTTTCACACAGGCGTTAGCCGCTTATTTTCAATAGATACCAATTAAAAATAGGGGACATTTTTCTTCATCCGTTCCGGAATGCCTCGAAGTTCAAAAGCTCTTAAAATAAGTCGCACCAATTGAGACATTTCAAAGCGCGACACGTCAATTGTTATGTCAAAACGTTCTTGTTCCGACTTATTTTTCCGGAAATAATCGCGGAAGACGGTCCGTTCTTTTTCAATTTCGTTAATGTACTTATGGGCATCAGATTTACTCATTTGTCTTCGGGCTGCAATCGAATCGATCCTCCAGCTTAGCGGGGCAACCAACCTCACATGCAAGGCATTTTCAATATCGTCAGCAATCAAATGACCTGCTCTCCCAACAATAATACAGCAGCCATCAGCTGCAAAATTATGAATAACCTCCCGCACAGTTTTCATAATTACACGATTACTTTTATAATACTTTTCGGAAAATGCCGACAAGATTTCGTCGAAAGTAAAATGTTCAGAACTCGCAAACAGTCGGTCAACCTTTTCTTGTTTCACCTTCAGTTCCTTCGCACTTTGACTTAAAACTTCCTTACTGACAACCTGCCATTGCTTACAAAAAATACTCTTATTTAACTCATCAGACAGGTGTTGGCCAAGCAGAATTCCGCCACAACCAACTTCCCGGGAAATTGTGATAACCGGACCTGCAATTTTAAAACCGGAGGTGCTTCTTTTAGCTTCTTCCCCCAGCCTTTTATTCATATAATTTAGTAAGGTATTTTGCATGGTTTATGCTGTTTAGGTTTCTATATTTTAGAATACGCCTTTTCAACCTATTCTGTTATATGTTTGATAGTATTTAAATTGTCAGATAAAATTTTAAATTAGAAGATTGCTTTGTGAAATGTCATTATTTGATCACTTATTAATCGTTATCTTCACAACTTCAACGATCATTTTAATCGAAAATCATGTTTAAGCCAGAGATTTACAATGTAAGACGGGAAAAACTGAAAGAATTGCTTTCGGATGGTGTAGTGCTTCTATTGGGGAACGTTGATGTTCCAATGAACTATGCCGACAACACGTATCATTTCAGACAAGACAGTAACTTTTTATACTATTTCGGGCTCGACTTTCAAGGCCTGGCCGGAGTTATCGATATTGACAAGGGCGACGAAACCCTGTTTGGCGATGATGTGGAAATAGACGACATCATTTGGATGGGACCTCAAGTAAGTTTGAGTGAAAATGCCGCCAAAGTAGGGTGTACACAGACGGCCCCCTTCAAAGAGCTTTTTAACTATCTATCAAAAGCAATTGCATCGGGACGTAAGGTTCATTTTCTTCCGCCTTACCGGGGCGAAAACAAGTTATTGCTCCAAGAGTTATTAGGCATTCACCCCAATAAGCTAAAAGAATACAGCTCTTTGGAATTGGTCAAAGCGGTAATTTCGCAACGCGAGATTAAAGGGCCGGAAGAAATAGCTGAGATCAAAAAAGCATGTGCAACCGGCTACAACATGCATGTAACTGCCATGAAAATGGCTCATCCCGGAACCTGGGAACAAACCATTGCCGGAACCATGGAAGGAATTGCCAATGCTGAAGGTTCTTCCATTTCATTCCCGATTATTCTGAGTCAACATGGAGAAACCCTGCACAACCATAGCCATGCAGGCATCCTCGAGCCAGGGAAACTAATGGTGGTTGACGCCGGAGCTGAAAGTTTGATGCACTATGCCTCGGACTTTACACGCACAACACCTGTTGGCGGGAAATTTACACAACAACAACGCGAAATTTACGAGATTGTATTGGCTGCGAATAACCACACAACCACCCTGGCGAAATCCGGCATAACTTATTTGTCGGCACATCTGGAAGCAGCAGAAGTAATTGCCAGTGGTTTAAAAGAACTCGGGCTCCTGAAAGGCGATGTAAAAGAAGCCGTGAAAAACGGAGCACACGCACTTTTTATGCCACATGGGCTCGGCCATATGATGGGATTGGATGTCCACGACATGGAAGACTTAGGTCAGGTATATGTTGGCTACGACGAGGAAATTCGCCCGGTTAATCAATTTGGAACATCAGCTCTGCGATTAGGAAAGCGACTGAAGCCCGGTTTTGTCATTACCAACGAACCAGGAATTTATTTCATTCCAGCATTAATTGATAAATGGAAGGCTGAGAAGATTAATACTGATTTTATCAACTTT
>NZ_JBZQJF010000054.1:0-2516 GCF_059905295.1 Mangrovibacterium sp. | reverse complement strand
CTGGGAACTGAGGTGAAATTGGCTCCGGATTGCATTGGTGCAGAAGTAAAAGCGATGGCTGATGCTTTGAAACCAGGAGACGTTTTGTTATTGGAAAACCTGCGTTTCCACAAAGAAGAAACTAAAGGTGACGAAGCTTTTGCAGGTCAATTGGCAGAATTGGGTGACTGCTGGGTAAACGATGCTTTCGGTACAGCTCACCGTGCACATGCTTCTACCGCTGTAATCGCTAAATTCTTCCCGAACGACAAAATGTTCGGTTACTTGGTAACAGACGAAGTTTCGAACCTGGATAAAGTTGTTGCTGCACCGGTACGCCCGATGACTGCAATCATGGGTGGTGCTAAAGTTTCAACAAAAATTACAATCATCGAAAACATGTTGGGAACTGTTGATAACCTGATTATCGGTGGTGGTATGATCTTCACTTTCGTGAAAGCAATGGGTGGAAACATCGGTTCTTCATTGTGTGAAGATGAGTATCTTGACCTGGCTAAAAAATTGATTACAACAGCCAAAGAAAAAGGTGTGAACCTGGTCATCGCTTCTGACTGTGTTGCTGCTGATAAATTTGCTGCTGATGCAAATACTGAAGTATGTGCTGCAGGCGACATCAAAGAAGGTTGGATGGGATTGGACGTAGGTCCTGACACAATCGCTACTTTCAAAGAAGTTATCGGTAACTCAAAAACAATCCTTTGGAACGGTCCTGCCGGAGTATTCGAAATGGATGCTTTTGCTGCCGGTACTAAAGCAATTGGCGAAGCAGTTGTTGAAGCAACTAAGAAAGGTGCTTTCTCATTGGTTGGTGGTGGTGACTCAGTTGCTGCTGTTAACAAATTCGGTATTGCTGAAGGTGTTTCTTACATCTCAACTGCCGGTGGTGCTATGTTGGAAACTTTGGAAGGTAAAGTTCTTCCGGGTATTGCAGCTGTACGCGGTTAATTAGAACAATCATTACAAGCTATATAAAAGGCTCGGGCTATGGCTCGGGCCTTTTCTTGTTGGGCTGGTTAGAAGTTAAGCGTTATTTTAAGAGCCGGTTGTGGTTTTAGAACAAGTCCTGTTAGCTCCGAATTAATGTAGGGTTGCGGGCTTACTTCCATGCTGATTCGGTATGCCCGTCGTTTGTTGATTCCTGAACTGATAAAAAAAGGGATACTACTTGCGGATGCAATTAACCCTGTTACAACGATATAACCCCAGAAGTCGACAGTTTCTCCCGATGATTCACCATGCCAGTAACTATCCCACGAAGAGCTAAATCCTGCGAGTCCAACAACGGTGGTTACAGTACCAGCACCCAATAAAATCCAACCGGTTTTTTGTTGTCTTTGGCTTATTTTAAGATAAGTTTTTTGCATTGCCTTGTTCTCGGGACTTAGTTGTTGGCCAAAAACACAAGGCATAATAATAACTGTCAGTAAAAATGTGATCAAACACTTTTTCATAACAAAATGATTTAGGTTTTTTTATGTTGCTTTGTACGAAAATCAATTCGCTAAGTTTGCTGGCGGAAGACCGTTAAAAAAAAACAGCGAACCGGGAATCGGAACGCTGTTCTATATTGTTCTCAAATCAATTGTTAGTCTTCAATTGCTCCGTAAAGCACAGCCGTTAATTTGTCGTAAAATTCGCCGTGGCGGAAAGGCATCACTTGGGTCATTCCCACAAAAATCAGATCTTCTTTGGGATCGATGAAAAATTTGGTGCTGTAGTAACCTCCCCACTCAAATGTTCCCGGCGACTTGGAGTTAATTCCTTTTCCTTCTTCGGTGCGCAGGTTGAAGCCCAGGCAATAAGTGTTCCCAGGAATTTTACTGTAGCCGTGTCCTTTCCGATTGAGGTCGATCATTTGGTCCGCAGTCATCACCTCGATGGTCTTGCGTCCAAGGATGCGGTGTCCGTTGTACTCGCCGTAATTCACCAAAGCTTCAATAAAGTGTGCGTAGTCCATCGCCGTTGATGTCAATCCAGCACCACCGGCATAGTAACCAACATCGTTAAATTTCGGATATTCGGTTGTACCGGCCATACCGCCTTCTGTTGTCATTGCAATGCTGCCGTCGCTGTATTGGGCATACATGGGGACCAAGCGATCTTGTTTGTCTTTAGGCAGGTAGAATTGTGTATCCTTCATACCCAGCGGTTCAAAAATGTTCTCCCGGAAATACTGAGCCAGTGTCTTGCCCGACACCACTTCAATAATTCGTCCGAGCACATCAATATTTAGTCCGTAGTGGAAATGATCGCCCGGTTGGAATTCAAGCGGCACTTCGGCAATCCGGTTCACGAAGTCTTCGGTTGTTTCGGTTTCGCTGCCGAAGCCGGCGTTTGCCAGGTCATATTTCGCATAAAGAATGTCGAAGGGATGCGGTGCGTGATAACCGTACATGATTCCCGAGGTGTGGGTCATCAGCATGCGGATTGTAATCGGGTGTTTTACCGGAACAGTTGTGTAAGTTGAATCTTTCTCATTAAACTGGTCGAGTACGGCTGATTTCCGGAAAGCCGGG